>JBEGTN010000184.1:0-2582 GCA_041179405.1 Verrucomicrobiota bacterium | reverse complement strand
TGCGGTGCGCGCGTCGATCATGCCACCATGCGGTCCCCAGTGGGTGATGCCGCCCTCCTGGCCGCCGAAGATGCGGACCAGTTTGCCATCGGCTCCGTAGTGGGTGATGTAGTCACGTCCGTAACCATCGAGCACAAAAAATCCCCCGTCCGGAAGATGCAGCGTCCACGAGGGACGATAGTCACCCTCGTTGGTGTATTTGCCGGTGGTTTCCGGCCAACCCCATTCTGCGAGCAGCTCACCACTGGTCGTGGCCTTGAAGACCTTGTGGCGTTTGAGATCGGTGAAATAAAGCACTTCGTGTCCTTCTTCGACGACGAGCGAGAGTCCATGCGCCCCGGGATATTCCGTGCCCCACTTGTGCAGAAGCTTTCCGGCGGCGTCATAGACGATGACGTTGTTCTGCACATGATCGGTGAAGAGAATGAGATGTCCTTCGCGATCGCAGACGATGCCGTGGCAGTTGTTGACTGGAGTGGCCGGGCCGAGTTCGCCCCAACCGGGGACGACGCGATAACGGAAGTCGCCCTGACCGAGGATCGATCCCGTCGTCGCACCGCGCGACACGAACGGCGCTGCCGCGATCGCCGTGGTGAGGCCGAGAAACGAACGGCGGGTTAACGCGACCGCCTTCACGCCAGCACGCCTTTCACCACTTCGCCATGCACATCGGTGAGGCGGAACTGACGGCCCTGATAGCGGTAGGTCAGTGCCTCGTGATTGATGCCGCAGAGGTGCATGATGGTCGCCTGCATGTCGTGGATGTGGACGGGATTTTTAGTGATGTTCCAGGCGAATTCGTCGGTTTCACCAAAGGTGGTGCCGCCTTTTACCCCGCCACCGGCAAGCCACATGCTGTAAGCGCGTCCGAAGTGGTCGCGCCCTGTTGGTTTCGCAGGATCGCCCTGCCCGAAGGGAGTGCGGCCGAACTCTCCGCCCCAGACCACGAGCGTGTCTTCGAGCATGCCGCGCTCTTTAAGGTCGATCACGAGAGCCGCGCTGGGCGCGTCGGTATCGCGGCACTGGCCCTCAAGTTGGGTGAAGAGATTGTTATGCTGATCCCAGCCGGCATGCATGCACTGCACAAAACGGGTGCCCCGTTCCAGGAGTCGGCGGGCGATGAGGCAGTTGTTGGCAAAGGTGCCTTTGGTCAGGACATCGGGCCCGTAACGTTCGAGGACGTGCTTGGGTTCATCGGAGAAGTCGAGCAGGTCGGGCACGCTGGCTTGCATGCGGTAAGCCATTTCGTATTGGGAGATACGGGTGTCGATTTCCGGATCGCCGTAGTCGCTGAGGTGCGCCTCGTTCATGACGCGGATGTCGTCGAGCAGGACCCGGCGCTGCGTGCGGCTCATACCGGGAGGATTGTCGAGATAAGGGACAGGATCGCCGACGTTGCGGAAGCGCACGCCCTGATAACGACTCGGCAGAAAGCCGCTGCCCCAGTAGTAATCGTAGAAGAGCTGGCCGCAGGTCTTGCCCTTGTCCGATGAGGTCATGGCGACAAATGCAGGCAGGTCGCTGGAGTCGCAACCGAGACCGTAGCTGAGCCACGCTCCCATGCTAGGTCTGCCGGGCACCTGGGCTCCGGTCATGAAATAGGTGACGCCGGGAGCATGGTTCACCGCTTCCGTGTTCATCGAACGGATGAGGCAAATTTCATCGGCAATCGAACCGATGTGGGGGAGCATGGTGCTCATTTCGATGCCGGATTTGCCATAGCGCTGGAAGGGCTTGATCGCCGGCGTGATCGGCCACTTGCTGTAGCTCGACGACATCGTGGAGAGTTTAGTCGTGCCTCGCACACTGTCGGGGATGTCCTGTCCGGCCATCTTTTGCAGCATGGGTTTCGGATCATAGAGATCGAGATGCGAGGGGCCTCCGCCTTGCCAGAGACAGACGACGCGTTTTGCTTTCGGGGCAAAATGGGGAGCATTGGGCAACCCGGGTTGGGCAGCACTTGCGTTCTGCTGACCGAGGAGCGAGGCCAGGGCCATGCCACCGATGCCTTGAGCGGCGGTGCCGAAAAGCTGACGGCGGGTGACGCGTTTTTGATTGTCGAGTAAGTAGGGGTGCATGGCGGGGTTCATTCGCGGGTGAGGGCTTCGTCGAGGTTGAAGATGGCGAGACACACCGCCGTGAAGGCGGCGTGCTGCACAGGATTGAGTTCCGGATTTTTTGGAGCACTGCCAACGGCAAGGACTTCCGCCGCGGCTTTCGGATCGGCCTGATAGATGCCGGTTTGTTTTTCCAGCGCCTTGCCAAGAACATCGAGGTCACGTTCGGTGGGCTGCCGGCTTAAGACGGCACGGAAGGCGAAGGTGAGTTGTGCCCGGGTGTCCTTTCCGGCGGCTATGCTGCGTGCGGCAAGCACGCGCGAGGCCTCCGTCCAGGTGGGGTCGTTGAGCGTGGTAAGCGCGTGGAGCGGGATGTTCGTGTTGCCCTGTCGCACTTTGCAGACCTGACGGTTGGAGGAGTCGAACATGTTGGCGGGTCCGACGGTGCGACGCCAGAAGGTATAGAGGCTGCGACGGTAGAGATCCGCACCGGTGGAGGTGGGATAGGTGAAGTCGCGTTCTTTG
>JBEGTN010000183.1:0-3327 GCA_041179405.1 Verrucomicrobiota bacterium | reverse complement strand
TCTCCGCCGCCCACTCCGCGCAGGGGCGCAGCTCGCCTGCGACCGCTCCGACCGCTCCAGGCATTAACGCATCGCCGGACGCAGTTCCCGGCGCATCGCCCCGGCGACGATGACTTGCTCGCGACACGCCGCATGGACCGCTGTCGCCGACGCATCCGCCAACGCCTCCGTCTTAAACGCCACCGTCAACTTCACCCCGGCCGGAAACTTTGCGGTCTCCAGGCGGCGGGTGGTTTGGGTGAGCAGGCTGCCCGCCCGTGATTCGACCACCAGATAAACCGCCTCGCCCCCCTCCGTCTTCGCGTAGATCACCGCTATGCCCATGACGCCCGCCGGGATGGCTTTCCCGATTTCTTCCGCGCGACAAACGGTGAGTCCGAAGCGTTCCTGCCAAGGTGCGTGATTAGTATCCATTCGCGACTCTCCGCGCCTCCCGCCGCCAATACAACGTGTTTGTGACGGCACCGGCGGCACCGCCCCTGCCCCGCCCGCTTGATAATCGCGTTTTCGCCTCGCCCGACCCGCGCCACCCGTTTCACTCGCGCCCGCATGAGCATCGCCCGAATCATCAGTTTTGCCTTCGCCACCCTCGTCTTCACCGCAACGTCAACGCTGCGCGCCGACTACAAGGGAGCCATCGTCATGGACGCCGCCACCGGCAACGTCCTCTACGAGGAAAACGCCGATGTCGTGAGTCCGCCCGCCAGCGTCACCAAGTTGATGACCTACCTTGTCGTCCACGATGCCATCGCCGCCGGCAAGATTAACCTCGCCACCCCCGTCCCCATCGCCGTGGAGGACTATAAAATGGGCGGCACCCAAGTCTGGCTCGAACCCGGGGAAACCTTCCCGGTCGAAGAATTGATCTACGCCCTCATGATCCAGTCGGCCAACGACGCCGCCACCGCCCTCGCCCGCGCCGCCGCCGGCTCCCGCGAAGCTTTCGTCGCCCAGATGAACGCCCGCGCCGCCTCCCTCGGCCTCAAGCACACCACCTTCCGCACTCCTCACGGCCTGCCTCCTTCGGATCGCAAAATCGAGGAGGGCGACCTCACCAGCCCGCGCGACCTCGCCCTCATCGCCCGCGAACTCCTCCTCCACACCGACGTCCTCAAATACACCTCCACCAAGGTCCGCCCCTTCGGCACCGGCGTGCGCGCCGCCCCCGTCACCATGCGCAACCACAACCACCTCCTCGGCGTGGTTGACGGCGTGGACGGCCTCAAAACCGGCTTCACCAACTCCGCCGGCTTCTGCCTCGCCGCCACCGCCCAGCGCGAGGGCAAGCGCCTCATCGTCGTCGTCATGGGCAGCCCCGACGCCAAGACCCGCGATGCCCGCGTCACCGAGTTGATCAACACCTGGTTCCCTAAGATCCCCGCCACCTCCGTCTTCCTCGGCGGCCCCGCCATCGGCCTGTCCCCCGTGTCCGCGACGCCAGTCCCAACGACCGGTGCCGCCGCACCGGCAAAAACGGATGAAGCCCCGGCAGTGTTTTTCAAGGTGCCAAAGCACTGAGAGACGCCGCCTGGCTGCCTTACCTTTTCTCGGTTCAGGCCTCTTTCGCTCGTGCATCTTTCCGCTAGAGCCTTTCCGGTTTTTAGGAAAAGCTAGGCGGCTACATGTCTCCCCTCGCCACCCGCGCCGCCAATATCATCGCGCAAGTCTCGCCCGACGTTCACGCCGACTTCGCCCTAAAACGCGAATTCGCCAACGACCCCGACCTCACCCCGCAGGATAAACGCGACCTCACCCGCGCCGTCTTCGCCTACTACCGCTGGTTCCGCTGGTTTGACCACACCTCGGCCGTCGCCTCCCGCGTCAACACCGCCCTCGATCTCCAGCGCAAGTTCGACGCCGCCCCCGCCTCGGTCAATCCCGCCCACCTCTCCGAGCGCGCCCTGCCCGCCTGGGCCCTCGCCTCCATCGACTTTCCGTCCACTGCCGCGCGCACCGCCTACCTGCTCCAACTTCAACGCGAGCCCGCCCTCTGGCTCCGCCCGCAACGCGCCTACTCCTCCGCCCTCGCGCGCATCCTCAAGCCTAACTCCGCCCCCGACTTCGCCCGCTCCGGCTTCACCTTTCAATCCGCCGCCCTCGCCCCCACCGCCCTTCGCTACGAGGGCCAGACCGATCTCTTCCGCACCGATGAGTTTAAACAGGGCCTCTTCGAGATTCAGGACTTCGCCTCCCAGCTCGTGGGTCACGCCTGCGCCCCCCTCCCTACCGAAACCTGGTGGGACGCCTGCGCCGGCGAAGGCGGCAAGATGCTCCACCTCTCCGACCTGATGGGCAACAAGGGCCTCATCTGGGCCTCCGACCGCCACACCGGCCGCCTCGCCACCCTGCGCAAACGGGCCGGCCGCGCCAAGGCCTTCAACTACCGCCCCGTCGTCTGGACCGGCGGCCCCATTCTCCCCACCAAGACCAAGTTCGACGGCATCCTCGTGGACGCCCCTTGCAGCGGCGTCGGCACCTGGCAGCGCAACCCCCACGCCCGCTGGAGCACGACCGAGACCGACGTGAAGGAACTCGCCGAGATCCAGCTCCTGCTCCTCGAAAACACCCGCAAGGCCCTCAAGCCCGGCGGTCGCCTCGTTTATGCGGTCTGCACCGTTACCCGCCAGGAAACGACCGACATCGTCCGCGCCTTCAGCCAAGCCCATCCCGAACTCGAACCCATCCCGCTCCTCGGCCTGCCCGCGCCCAAGACCGGCCCCGCCACCGGCCACTTCCTCTGGCCCCAGGATCTCAACGCCAACGGCATGTTCATCGCCGCCTGGCGCACCAAAACCGCCTGACCGCCCCGCCCTCCTCTCATCCATGTAGGCTTGAACGTGAGTTCAAGTTCCGTCTTCGATTCTCCCCGTTCGTCCTCCGTGCCATCAGCGCCCAAAAAAACCTCCCCGCGCCCCGTCACCGCCGCCCAGGTCCGCGCCGACTTCAACGATGTCCGCGCCGTCCTTCACTACACCAAGGCCGCCCATAATCTCGGCCTCTGGGCCAGCGAGCGTCTCATGCTCGACCGCGTCCTGCCACCGCCGCCCGCCGTCGATTTTCCCATCCTCGAGGCCGGTTGCGGCGCGGGCCGCGTGTCGGTCGCCCTCCACGCCCTCGGCTATCAAAACCTCACCGGCTTCGACTTCGCCCGCGAACTCGTCGAGCAGGCCGAGTCACTCGCCGCCGAACGCCACGCCACGATCACCTTCCATCACGCCGACGCCACCCAGCTCGACAAACACCCCGCCTTCGCCCCCACCCGTGGCTCCGCTTCCGCCCTAGGCTTGAACGTGAGTTCAAGTTCCGACTCCGGCTTTGCCCTGCCGG
>JBEGTN010000182.1:0-5461 GCA_041179405.1 Verrucomicrobiota bacterium | reverse complement strand
CGCCGACATCGAAAATCATGGGAAACCAACCGTAAACCGTGGTGGGGCTTTCCCATTGGGTGACGGAGGCGAGCAGGCGGAAATCGACGTTGCTCCACGCGACCCATTCGCGGTCTGCGGTGCGCCAGCGGATTTCCGAGACGATGGGAGGCCGCAGATGCACGGTGACGGAAACATCAAAAGAGGCGTATTGCATCGCCTCAAGGCGCGCATTCTCGGCTACTTCGGCTGCGGTCGGCGTGGTGGCGGGAGGCGGGGCGGCAGGCGCGGGCTTGGGCGGGAGGGCCGGCGGGCGAATGCGGACGTAGGTGACGATGCGCCCACCCTCGACCACCGGCGTGCGGGCAAGCACGGTGACCGGCACGCCTTCGATGGTGTCAGCCCAGAGCAGCGGCGACAGGCCAAAGAGGGCCGCAACGATTAAATAAGAGAATGAAATTTGCGGGCGCATGGAGCAGGAAAATGAAAGGTAGCGACAAATCTAGGCACAAAAAAGGACGCACTTACTTGCGTCCCTGAACAGGCACCGCTAAGAGCCCACGAAAAGACGCTTTCGATGCGCCCCAGGTGAGGCGCGAATCGATGCGTTTTTCATGTCCCTTGAAATTAGCGGTTTCGTTCAGGACGGCAGCCAAAGCTACGCGAAAGTGATGTATGGATGATTTTTACGGGTGATGGACCGGACGCGAAATAGTGCGATGGACCTTCGCACCAATAGATAAGGAAAGGCTGCGTTGCGGCCAGCATTTTTTCCGCACGACGGTTGGTGTATTCAATTCTCAAACACGCCGTTGACCGTGCGGTCCACGCCCGACTCAGTCGTTGAATAGCTGGTGAAGCGGGAGCTGGACCTCCTTACTCACCAAGCGGTGCAACTTTTACATCGCGGCCCTGAGGTAGACCACTTGCGAAATCCGGATTTGGCTCGATTGCACAACCCAACAATCGACGAGCCTGCGTTTCGTTGAACTCAATTCCACTTAACTCCAACCGCACCTGTCCTTAAAAAATCCTCTTCCCGCCCGCCTCGTGTCCGCACACCGTCTGTAATAATCATGCAACGCAAAGGCATCATCCTCGCCGGCGGCTCCGGCACCCGGCTCTACCCTCTGACGCTCTCCGTCTCCAAACAGCTCATGGCCGTTTACGACAAGCCGATGATCTACTACCCGCTCTCCATCCTCATGATGGCCGGCATGCGCGAGATTCTCGTTATCTCCACCCCGCACGATCTGCCCCTTTTTCAACGTCTCCTCGGTGATGGCTCCCGCCTGGGTCTGCGCCTCACTTACGCCGCCCAGCCCTCGCCCGACGGCCTCGCCCAGGCCCTCACCATCGCAGCCGACACCGGTTTCCTCACCGGCGCCGAGCCCTCCGCTCTCGTCCTCGGCGACAACCTCTTCTACGGCCACGACCTCGCCGCCGACCTGAAGGACGCCGCCGACCGCACCACCGGGGCCACCATCTTCGCCTACCACGTCGCCGAGCCCCGCGCCTACGGCGTGGTCGAGTTCGACGCCGCCGGCCGCGCCGTCTCGCTCGAGGAAAAACCCGCGCATCCAAAATCCAACTACGCCATCCCCGGTCTCTATTTCTACGACGCCGAAGCCCCCGCCCTCGCCCGCAGCCTGAAACCTTCGCCGCGCGGCGAACTCGAGATCACCGACCTCAACCGGCTCTACCTCACACGCGGCGACCTGCATGTGCGCACCCTGGGCCGGGGCACCGCCTGGCTCGACACCGGCACGCACGACGCCCTGCTCGACGCCAGCCTCTTCGTGCAAGTCATCGAGCAGCGCCAGGGCCTGAAAATCTGCTGTCCGGAGGAAATCTCCTGGCGCCAGGGCTGGCTCGACCACGCCGGCCTCGAAGCCGCCGTCCGCCTCCACGGCAAATCCCGCTACGCCGACTACCTCCGCCAGTTGCTCGCCGCTCCCGCCCCGTGAGCCCGACCGCTCCCGCCAGCGCCCGCCTCCTCCCTTTCGCCCTCGCGGCCCTGGCCTGCGCGTTGATCCTCGGCCTCTCGGTTCTTCCTCCGTCAACCTCGCGCATCCTCGTCTGGCCGTGGATCGGCTTCGCCGCCGCCGGCTGGCTGCTCGTCATCGGCACCGCGCTCTATCGCCTGGCGGCGGGCCGCCCTTACGCCCGCTTCGGCGGCTTGATCGACGCCGGTTTCAGCCTGCTGGCCATCACCGCCGTCGTCTCGACCTGGACCAGCCCGATCGCGGGTGCCTTGCTCCCGGCCTTACTTCCCTTTCTCGGCTGCCTCGCCCTTCCCTACGCCCTGCTCCCTTGGCTTCATCCATCGAGCAACCCCGAAATCTCTCATCGTCTCCACCGCACAAGCTCCGGCCTGCTCCTGATCATCTTGCTCGCGAGTCTCCTGCTCTGGCTGCGCCCGTGGAGCGGTTTCGACGGCGCATCGGTGCGCAACGCCGAACCCTTCGGCCACAGCAACACCACCGGCAGCTTCGCCGCGCTCGCCGCCACCTGGCTGGTGTTTTCCGCGCTCCGACTCGCCGGTCCCTCCCGCCGTGTCGCGCTGACCGGCGCGGCGCTCGCCGTCACCGTCGCGCTCACCTCGCAAAGCCGAGGGGCCGTGCTCGCGCTCGCCGTCGCCGCCACCGTCGGCGCAGCCATTCACCTCTTGAGCAGGCGCCGCTACCTTGCCTTCGCCTTGCTCGGCTTGCTGATCGTCGGCTGCACCTTGGGCGCCAGCTCCCGGCTGCGCGAACTCGTCTTCCATCAACGCTGGAACGACAGCGACCGCGAGAGCAACCGCCAGCGCACCGCCATGATTCTCGGCGGCGTCGAACTCGGTAAAGAACGCCCGCTGCTCGGCTGGGGCGTCGGCTCCGTGCCCCACGTTTTTCCCCGCGTGCGCGCCGCCCTGCCCGGCACCGCCGATAGTTTTCTCCACCTCCATAACACGCCCGCTCAACTCTGGGCCACCCTCGGCGCCGCCGGACTTCTTGGCGGCCTCCTCCTCACCTCCGGCCTCGCCACCCGCCTGCGCTCCGCCTGCTGGACTCCCGAACGAACCGCCCTCGCCTCCGGCCTCGCCGGCGCGGCCACCGTCCTGCTCTTCGACCACCCTTTCTCCGCGCCCGCCTTCGCGTTGCTCGCGGCCGCTCATCTCACCGCCTGGAGCGCGCCCGCCCCAGTCGCCGGCTCGCGCCCGGGTCGCCTCTTCGCCGGACTCGGCGTGCTGGTCACACTGGCGCTTTTGCCAATAGTGCTACGCGACATCGCCGCCCGCGCCGCCTACGCCGAGGCCCTTGCCGCCTCGGATCGAAAAGATCCGGCCGCCTTCCGATCTCATCTGCTACACGCGGTGAGCCTTGCTCCCGGCGACTCATTTTACCCCCAGCAATACGCCGCCCACCTCGCCACCGGAGCCCCCTTCGCGAACCAGCCCGCGTTGGACCCCGCCTCAACCATTTACTTTCTACGCGCGAGTCTGTTGCTCAACCCCGACCTCGAATACGCCCACTACAACCTCGGCTGGCTCCTGCTCGACACGGCGCCCGCCGACTCCGCCGCCCACTTCCGCGCCGCCGCCCTGCTCGCCCCGCAACGCGGAGGCGTGTATTTCGGCCTTGGGCTCGCCTGCCTCGGCAACGGAAACACACCCGCCGCACTCCGCGCCTTCGCCACCGAGTGCCTCTACGACCCCGCTTTCTTCTGGTCGGCGGAATGGCAGCGGCCCGCCTTGGCCGCTCTGCGCCCCGCCGTCCTGGACCTGCTGCGCGCCTCTCCCCTGCCCGACTCCGTTCCCACAACCGGCCTGCGTAAAGCCTGGGACCTCGCCGCCCCCCCGCTCGCCGACGGCGTCCACTACCGTCGAGTGCGCACCGGCTACGGTGTCCTGCTCGGCCACCCCGACGGCCCTCCGCCGGTGGATACCAACATCCTCGTCCGCGTCGAGCTGCCGCCCGCCCTCGCTCCGCTCGTCCCGGCCAAAGGATGGTTGCCCGGACCGTTTTTACTGGGCTTTCTCGGCACCGAATAACCCGGTCCGTCCTCGCCACCGCCGCTCCATGCCCGTCACGCCCGCCTCCCGTCTGCGCAAAGTCATCCTCCCCTCGGTCCTGCTGACGGGTGATGCGCTCGTGGCCTTCGCCGGCCTCTCGCTCGGCTACTGGGTCCGCTACAGCACGCCGATCGGCAGCCTCGGCCTGAACGTGCCCGATGCGCGCTACGCGGACTACCTCCCGCTCCTCCTGCTCGGCACCGCTTTTCTGATCGCGGCCTACGCCCAGCTTAATCTCTACGAAGAACGCCTCCTGCTGCGAAAATTCCAGGCGCTCAACCTCATCATCAAAGGCACCACGTTCTGGCTCGCCGCCTACCTGAGTCTTTCGCTCGTGCTCAAGTTCCAGCCGCCCATCTCGCGCTGGTTCGTCGTCCTCGCCTACCTCATCACGCTCGCCCTGATGTTCTCCTGGCGCTCCGTCGCCTACGCCTTTTTCACGCGCCCCGTCCTCGTCAATAGACTCCGCCAGCGCATCGCCATCCTCGGCTGGAACGACGAAGCCAGCACCCTCGTGGCCGACCTCGCCCAAAACCCCGCCCACCCGCTGGTTTTTTGCGGCGTCATCAGCTTGCCCGGCGAGGCGACGCCACCCGGTGTCCCCGTGCTTGGCCGGCCCGATCAGCTCGCCGCCACTCTCCGCAGTCACGAGATCGACGTGCTCATCGCCGCCCGCACCGACCTGCCGCGTGAACAACTCCGCACCATCGTCGAAGCCTGCGAACAAGCCTTCGTGGACTGGAAGATCATCCCGTCCTCCTTCCAGATTCTCGTCAGCGGGCTGCGCCTCCAGACCATCGGTCGCCTACCCGTGCTCGGCGTCGAAGAGCTCGCCATCAACCGCCTCTTCAACCGCGCCCTCAAGCGCGCGCTCGACACCCTCGGCGCGTTCGCCGGCCTGCTCCTCTCCGCACCGCTCATCGCCGTGCTCGCCGTGCTCATCAAACGCGAATCGCCCGGCGGCCCGGTGTTCTTTGCCCAGACCCGCATGGGGGCCGGCGGACGGGAGTTTAAGCTCCTAAAACTCCGCTCCATGGCGCCCGACGCCGCCGCGACCGACCACGTCAACGTCAGCACCACGCGCGACGACCCGCGCCTGCTCCGCCTCGGTGCCTGGATGCGCCGCTGGAATCTCGACGAGCTGCCCCAATTCTGGAACGTCCTGCGCGGCGAGATGAGCCTCGTGGGACCGCGCCCCGAACGCCCGCACCACGTCGAACGCCTCTCCGGCGAGATCCCCCACTACCTGCCCCGCCAGCTGGTGAAGCCCGGCATGACCGGCTGGGCCCAGATCAACGGCCTGCGTGGCAACACCGACCTCCCCCGCCGCATCCAGCACGACATTTACTACATCGAAACCTGGTCCCCCTGGCTCGACCTCCAAATCCTCGCCCTCACCCTGACCCGCTGGCGCAACCCCTCCGAGTA
>JBEGTN010000181.1:0-4289 GCA_041179405.1 Verrucomicrobiota bacterium | reverse complement strand
TCCACCAAAAAACCGTCCTGCACCTACATCAGTTGCAAGATGGACACCCATATCATCGCCGCCGGCTGGAGCCCTTGGGATTCCGGCAACACCAGCCCCGGCTCCACCACCCGCTACTCCGAATACGGCAGCACCACCATCAGCGGAGCCACGCTCAGCGTCTCCGGTCGCGTCTCCTGGTCCCACCAACTCTCCGCCACCGAGGCCGCCCGCTACTCCGTAGCCAACATTTTCGGCCCCGCCTCGTATTGGGGATCCACCTACGCGAACTGGGGCACCTACGTCGCCTGGGACCCCGTCGCCTCGCTCAACGCCGTGCCTACCCAGTAATTTTAATTCGCGTTCAAATTTAGCCTAATGTCGGCTCCTCGTAGCGCAGGCTTCCAGCCTGCCTCTGAGCAGACTGGAAGTCTGCGCTACGCGCTAACTTTGAACGCGAACTGGAATAAGGCCCCGTCCCGCCCTCAGTCCTCACCTTTCCCATGAGTCTCTTCAAAAAACTCCTCACCTTCGCCACGCTCACCGTCCTGGCGGCCTCCGCCCAGGCCGCTACCGCCTACCTCATCGGCGACTCCACCGTCTGCAACTACGCCACCAGCTACTTCCCTCGCATGGGCTGGGGCCAGCGCCTGCCCAACTACGTTCAATCCACCCTCGTCGTCAGCAACAAGGCGCTCTCCGGCCGCAGCTCCAAGAGCTTCTACGATGAAGGTGCCTGGACTCCTATCAAGGCTGCCCTGAAGTCCGGCGACTACGTCTTCATTCAGTTCGGTCACAACGACGAAAAATCAGACGACGCCACCCGCTACACCTCCCCCTACACCACCTACCAGCAATACCTCAGCATCTACATCGACGACGCCAAGGCTAAGGGCGCCATCCCCATCCTCGTCACCCCCGTCGAGCGCAACAGTTGGAGCGGCGGCGTCATCAAGGCCAGCCACGGCAACTACCCCGACGCCATGCGCAAGCTGGCGACGACCAAGGGAGTGCCGCTCATCGACCTGACGGCCCTCAGCACCGCCAAATACCAGTCCCTCGGCCAGTCCTACACCACGACCCTGGTATTTCTCAACCTCACCGCCGGGCAATATGCCAACTACCCCTCCGGCAACACCGACAACACGCACTTCCAGCAAAATGGTGCCGACATCATCGTCCGCCTAGTCGTCGGCGCCATCAAGAGCAGCTCCAACGCCCAGCTAAAAACCCTCGCCACCCAGCTCAAGTAACCACCGGCGGGCGACGGTTTGCCTTCCGCGCCCGCGTCCCGCTACCGTGGCATGGGCGTCCCACCCATGTTCCGAACCCACGGGCGAGACGCCCGTGCTACTTCCGATCCGCCGCCGCCACACCCCTTTAACGACGCTCTCCCAAAAACGTCCGCCCGTCATGTCCGTCCCCTCCATACCTAAACTACTCGCCACCTCGGCGCTTGCCGCCACCTGCCTGGGCACCGGCTTTTTCCTGGGCCAGCGTCAGGCGGGACCGTCCGGCCCTGCCGGCCCACCTTCAGCCACCTTCTCCGCGAACCCCCCCGCGCCTCGGCTCCAAACCGCCCCCTCCGCTCGCACGAACGACACAGCCGCCGTTTCGTCCGTCGCCCGCGAGCAGTGGGCCACGCTCCGCGACCTCCCATCGACGCCCGATTCCGAGGCGAAACTTTGCGCCCGCCTCGAAGCGCTTGCCGCCGAAGATCCCGCCGCCGCTCTCCAGCTCGCCACCTCCGCCGCCACTCCGCGCCAACACGAACTTCTCCGCAACGCCGCCCTCCAGGGCTGGGCCTCCCGCGATTCCCTCGCCGCCGCCGACTGGGCTCTGGCCAACGTCCGCTCCGAGGAACGCCGCGCCGCCGTCGAGGCTATCGCCGCCGGGGCCGTCGCGCGGCCCGATGACGCCATCGCCGCCATCAATCATCTCATCGCCGCCGACCCCATCCTCGCCTGCGATCACGGCTACGCCCTCGTCACCGCCCTCGCCCACGTCGGCCTTTACGAACGGGCGGGCGAGTTCGCCGCCTCCGGCCCCGCCCAATATCGCTCCGCCTGGCTCGCCAGCACCTACCAACAGTGGGGCACCTACCAGCCCCAGGCCGCGCTCCTCGCCCTCGAGGAGATCGCCGATCCCGTCGCCAGCCAGGAAGCCCGTAGTGGACTCTACGCCGGCTGGAGCGGCAGCGACCCCGCCGCTCTCGTCGCCTATGCGCAAACTCTTCCGCACGGCGAGTCCAGGCTCTCCGCCCTCAACGACGGCCTTTCCCAATGGGTCCATCGCGACCCCGCCGCCGCCTCGGCGTGGATGGATGGCCACGACCCGTCGCCCGACCTCGACTCCGGGGCTGTCGCCATCGCGCTCGCGCCCGCCCTCGTCACCCAGAAACCCGACGTCGCCGCTAGCTGGGCCGAAAGCATTACCGATCCCGAGCTGCGCGCCAACACCTTGCTCGACCTCATCCGCCTCTGGGCCGAGCACGATGTCGCCGGTGCCCGGGCCTACGCCGTTCGTTCGCCCGCCCTGCGTCCGGAAACGCGCGCCCTCGCCCTCGCCACTCTCGAGCCCGCGCCGTAGGCCGTGGTTACAAAATAAACCGGGGCGCTTCGACGTTTCTGGTGGATCGGTTCTGCGTGCGGCACCGGCGCTTCACGGTAGCGGAAGGAAGTGGAGACTGTTTGGTATGGAGTGCGTGAGCCTCGGCTCCGTTTTCGCTCCTGCGCATCGGCCATGAGCGCGTAGCGGCGGGCGCGGGTGAGGATGTCACTCATCGAAGGGGGCGGCGGGCCGTAAAGCGCGCCCATGCCTCGGTCGCGAAACGCTTCAGCACACGCGGCCAGCCGCTGTCGGGATCGTCGTAGCCGTCGGGGTGAAGGCCGGGCTAACTCATGTAATGGCCCCATGGGACCTCATCTGCGTCTCGATCGTGGCGATGATGTGGTCGTAATGCTCGGCGATACTCCGCGCTTCTTCGGCATCTTTACACTCTTCGATGATAAAATCTCCATGCAGAGGTGTTTTGTCCTCAAAATAATCAGCGGTGCGGTGCCATGATTCGGATCGACTCCGGAGTCCGTCGAGAAGCTGGCCGAGATCGTTATCCTCAAGACGAATCGTGTAGGTTTTACCCATGATGGGCTTATTCACCTGGCCAGGTTTTTGAGTTTGGGGAAGCCCAAATCTAAAACCCAGGCTTCGCTTTGCTTCGCCGATTCTCCACCGTGTCGCCATGGCCAAAGCGACCAGCGTTAAATGGACACGGGAACACTTCCTCATAGCGCTGAATCTTTACTGCAAGTTGCCGTTTGGAAAACTGCACAAGGGCAACCCCCTCATCAAAGAGGTCGCCGAGAAAATGGGGCGGACGTCGAGCAGTCTGGCCATGAAGTTGAGCAATTTCGCCTCGCTCGATCCGGTCTTGTTGGCGCGTGGAATCAAAGGGCTCGTTGGCGCGACGAAACAGGATCGCGCCATGTGGGCGGAGTTTCGCGGGCATCTCGATACGCTCGCGCCGGAGAGTGAGACCTTGCTGCATGATCTGTTCAACGCAGACGAAGCGCAGGAGGTGGATTTTCTTGGGCGTGATCGCGTGCGACTGGTGTCGGCGACGGCGTTGGTGCCGTTTGGTTCGACCGAAAAACTGGCGACGGTGAAACAGCGACGCGGACAGCAGTTTTTCCGGCAAACACTGCTCAATGCGTATGGGGTGCGTTGCTGCATCAGCGGTATCGATGTGCCGCGTTTTCTGGTGGCGAGTCACATCCGTCCATGGAGCCAGTTTCCGGCGGACCGTCTAAATCCGCGCAACGGCTTGTGTTTATCAACGCTGCACGATGCGGCCTTTGATTCCGGATTAATCACAGTAGATGAAAAACTGCGCGTCGTGCTGAGTCCGAAGTTGAAAAGACATTTTCCCCAGCCGGCGCTGGAGCAGAATTTCGCCGCGTATGAGGGCGTGCCGATTCGTTTACCTGAGATGCTGGCGGAGCCTGACGCGGAATTTTTGGCCTACCATCGAGCCAATATATTCAAGGCGTGATCACACCGACTGGAAGGCCAGCGTGTCGTAGGTGTCGGTGACCGTGTGGATGTCGCCATGCGGAGTGAAGAAGGCGGAGGGCTGAAATTTGAGACCGGAAGACTTGGGGCGGGTGGCTTGGCAGGCCGAGCTGGAGCTCGGCGTTCCCAGGGGGTGGGGGGCATCTCAACGGCGTAGCCAACGATTCAGCGAGGCCCGACGAGTGGAGTTCGAGGTAACGGGCGGCGGCGATCAGTTCGGCCTCCGCCAGCCGATTGAA
>JBEGTN010000180.1:0-4672 GCA_041179405.1 Verrucomicrobiota bacterium | reverse complement strand
GCGCGGCACGGGTGCGCCGCCACGGGTGGCGGCACCGAGCACGTCGTAGCCGGCGGCGGCCAGCGCGCGCAGGAAAGAGGGCAGATCGGGCACGCGCCAGAGGGTGAGATGTTCGAGACCGCCCTCGGCCACGCGGTGGGCGGCCTCGCCGGGCAGGGCGGCGGAAGGATGCGATGGTATTACGATATCGGATACACCAAAGTAGGCGGCGGAGCGGGCGATGGCGCCGAGGTTGTGGGCGTTGCCGATGCGGTCGAGCACGACGATCGGGGCGCGGGCGGAGGCCCAGCCGGCGATGATCTTGGGCGTGGGCGCGGCGAGCGCGGGCGCGGCGACGATGCCGACCACGCCGCCGTGGTGAAGGGTGCCGGCGATCTTTTCCAACTCGGCGGGCGGCACGCAGCGGTAAACTTTCTTGGCGGCGGCGAGGGCCTTGCACATCGCGCCGAGCTTGCGGCTGTTGGGCACGTCGAAGAAAAGGCGCTTGAAGGAACCCGGCTCGCGGGCGAAGCGCGCCTGCACGGCGGCGAGACCGCAGAGGATGAGTTCGTTGGCGGGGGCGCTCATGAGGAGAGTTCGCCGACGAGGGTGAATTCCTCGCGGTCGTGGTAGAGGTGGCGGACGCGGGTGCCGGGGGCGAGGCGGCTGAAGACGGAGTCGGGCGCGCGGACCTCGCGAAGGAGGGCGAGCGCGTCCACGCGGCCGAACTTCAAGATGACGACGAAGCGGCGGCACCAGGCGTTTTCGAGCCAAGGGGCGATGAGATTGCGCAGGACGTGGTGGGGGTCGTCCACGAGGTCGCAGAAGAGCCAGTCGGCGCGCTCGCCGGGGCCGGGGCGGTAGCCGTAGGCGTCGGCGCGGCGATGCTCGATGAGGGGGTTGTCGAGCGCGCCGCCCTTGAGGGGGCCGTTGTCGATGGCGATGACGCGCGCGCCGCGTTTGGCGGCGGAGTAGCTCCAACCGCCGGGGGCGGCGCCCAGATCGACCACGAATTCGCCGGGAGCGGGTTCGCGGCCGAGCACGGTGTAGGCTTCCTCGACCTTGAGGTAGCTGCGCGAAGGAGCGAGGTCGTCGTCCGCCATGCGACGTTGTCCGCAAGAGTAGAGCTCGCGGGAGACGAAGGCCTTTTTGAAATCGACGAAGTGAACGAAGAGCCCGCGCGAGGCACCCTGGCCACGGGGGATTTCGGAGATGGCGAGCCTGGCGACGCGACCGAGGCGCTTTTTCAGGAGTTCGCCGAAGGCGGTGGCGACGGCGTCGGCGCGGCGGCCGAGGCCGTCGAGGCCGGCGGCGGTGCTGAAGACGCAGGGCCAGGGGGCTTCGAAGCGTTCGTCCTTTGCGCTGGCGAGAAAGTGTTCGAGCAGGCGGGCGGCGAGGGCGTTGACTGACTCGCCGTTGATCTCGACGGGCGAGAGGTGGATGGCGTGGGCGAAGCAGAGATCCGGAGCGGTCGAGCTGGAGGCTGTATCGGCGGCGGCGACCCAGCCGCCGCCTTGGGCGGTGATAGCCTGCCCGAGGGCACGCAGCTCCCCGGCGAGCAAATCTTCAAAACCGGGCTGGCTGCGGATAAGCATGAGACGGGGCCGTTCAGGCGGTGGAGGAGAGAGTCGAAAAGCAGGACATGTTTTCGCCATACCGAGGAGCGGCGGCCTCGGTGGCAACTCCGCAACTCCGGTTCGTCGGGGACCGGATGGGTTGTTCCATGTTCGCGCCGTCGAACGAAGTTTTTAAAAAATAGCGGAGCGGGCTCGCGACCGGCGGAGCTTTTGGCTACGAGTGGGGAGTGTCGTTTTGCGCCCCCAAAAAGCATTTTAACCCGCTGGTGAGTTTGCTCGCCGTCGTGGGCGGACTTTTCCTCGGCTTGTCGTCAGCCCGCGCGGCCAATTTGGAGATAACAGTCCGCCCGGTCTTCAACGGTGGTTCGCTTACGCTTGATTCGCTGCGCTATCAAAATGCGGCCGGTGAGACGCTGTCCTTCACCCGTATCAGTTATCTTCTGAGCGGTTTCGCCCTCGAACGCGAGGACGGGACTTGGGTTGAGATTCCTGAAAGCTACGCATGGCTGGATGCCGAAAAACGCCGCGACACCGTGCTGCTCGAAAACATTCCATCCGGTCGATACCGCGCCCTGCGTTTCCATATCGGCCCAGACGCCGGGGCCAACGCCGCCGACCCCTCGCGCTTCGCCTCCGACCACCCGCTCAATCCCAATCTCGACGGCCTGCATTGGAGTTGGCAGGGCGGCTACATATTCCTCGCGCTCGAAGGTCATTATCGCGAGCGCCTTGCCGCCTCCGGCGAGACAACGCCGACCGCCCCGGTCGCCTCTGAATTAAAGGGCTACGCCTATCACTTCGCGCGCGATCCGCAGCGCACCCGCATCACGCTCACCGCACCCATCGACCTGACGCACGACGCGGGCGTCGGGATTGATTTCGATCTCGGCGCGCTGCTCAACGCCCCCCGCCCCCTCTCATTCGCGCGCGACGGCTCCGCCACTCATTCGCGCGATGGCGACCCGGTGGCCGCCGCCCTCGTCGCCAACCTGCGCGGCGCTTTCCGTGTCGCGGGAGTGTTCTCCGCCGCGCCCGCGATCAGCCGTCCGTCGCCGGTAAAACCACTGTATCTGCCGGCACACTACACGCCCTATCCTTTTAAAATGGGCGCGACTTTCCCCATCCCTGACCTGCCGCGTGACAATCCGCTGATCGAGGAGCGCGTCGCGCTCGGCAAGGCCCTGTTTACCGAAACCGCGCTTTCCCGCGACGGCACTCTTTCCTGCGCCTCCTGCCATCAGCGCGAGGCTGCGCTCGCCGATCCGCGTCGTTACAGCCTGGGCGTGCGCGGCCAGACCGGCACCCGTAACGCGATGCCGCTTTTTAACCTCGCCTGGAAAACCAGTTTCTTCTGGGACGGCCGCGCCCCCTCGCTCCGCGCCCAGGTGCTGGTGCCGATCCAAGATCACGCGGAGATGGACGAAACCCTTGATCGCATCGTCACCAAGCTCGCCGCCGTTCCCCCTTCGAAAACCGGCGTCGATTACCCTGCGCGCTTCGCCGCCGCCTTTGGTTCGCCCGAAATTAGCGCCGAGAAACTCGCCCTCGCGTTGGAGCAGTTTCTCCTGACGCTCACGGCCTACGACTCCAAGTTTGATCGTGCGCTGCGCGGCCAGGCGAGTTTCACCGCCGAGGAGCAACGAGGCTTCGAACTCTTCATGACCGAGAACGATCCACGCACCGGCCAGCGCGGGGCGGATTGTTTTCATTGTCACGGTGGACCGCTCTTCAGCGACCACCAATTCCATAACAACGGCCTCGCCCCCGATGCCGCTGATACCGGTCGCGAGCGAGTCACGGGGCTTGCCTCCGACCGAGGAAAGTTCTCCACCCCGAGCCTCCGCAACGTCGCCCGCACCGCACCGTATATGCATGACGGACGCATCGCGACCTTGGAGGCGGTCGTGACGCACTACAGCGAAGAGGTGGTCCGCAGTGTTGTTCTCGACGCCAATCTCGCCAAGCACCCCGACGGGGGCCTTCACCTCGACAGCGCCGACCAGCGCGCCTTGGTGGCCTTTCTCCGCACCCTCACCGAGGAAAGTCCGCCTGAAACGCCCTGATGCCGCGCGGCTCTCTCGCTTATCAACGAAAAGGTTCTCAAAATCAGGAACTTGAATGACGCTAAACCAGCACATTCCCGTTTCGCAAAACGGTGTCGTCGGCCACGGTTCAGCTGTTTGAGAATGACCCAAATCAGGAGCAAAAAAACATAAAACCCCGCTCGTAAAAAGAGGGTGCCCGAATCGCGCACTCATAGGTTAAAAGCGTGCGCCAGCCGATGGGACATTTGCGGTGAATCACCGTGTATTGCGCAGAATCCACGAATTAATATAAACTTTATGCGGTATTCTAATCTCGCTCCCTCGTGGATTGGCCTCCGAATGCCCTCGCAAGGCCAATGTCCGTTGACTCTACCAGGCTGAAATGTAATGTATTATCCATACCCGTTCCTCAGTTTTTGTATACCCTTGGTTTTACCCACCCCTTTTTCCGTCCCTCTGGCTCAAGCAGAGCTTTCCCCTCGCCGATTTAAACGCAAGTGAATGCCGATTAACTTCGGTATGATATCCGCGTCCCAATATTTTCCTTAAATAGTTCACAATCACCAGTATCGGATCAGTAGTTTGCCCTAAGTATTATAAATCTAAAGTCTATGAAACGCACCCCCCCCACCCACGGCCAAGAGATCAAATCCAAGAAAGCCTTCGCCTCAGCTGTCGCCGCTCTGGCGGCCGCCATGCTTGCGCTCAACACGTCAGACCTGCACGCCGCCTCCGGCACCTGGCAGACGAACGCGGCCGATCAGGGCGTGGCACTTAACATCAGTTCTGACGGCGCTGCTTGGTCGGTTCTTTCATCACCCGGCAATACCACGTATTCCTTGGTGGAGGGTGACGCAGTGTTCGTGGGCGCGACCACGGGCATCAATCTTGGCACTTCCTTCAACTACTATTTCGTAGTGGGTGTGGGTTCGGCGCCTAGCCCGATCGTTCGTTTCTCTCAGTCCCCTGGTGGGAGCACGTTTAACCCAAATTTAAACGTTACCAATCCCCTCCCTGTGACCAAGGTTCCGACTTGGTTTACGGCCGGTAATTGGGCGGGCGGCACCATCC
>JBEGTN010000179.1:0-13082 GCA_041179405.1 Verrucomicrobiota bacterium | reverse complement strand
CGACGCAGCGTTGCCTGATTCAGCCTTCCTCTCCGAACACCGCGCCAAGATTTTCCGCAAATCCTGACGGCCACGGAATGGATGTCGCCGTGCGGGGTCTCGCCGAAGTTGGCGGCGTAGGTGAGGCGCGAGTATTTGTCCCAATCGCTGGAGAAGACGCAGCGCCCGCCGATTTTCTCAAAGGCGAGGCGAAAGCCGCCGATGCCGCAAAACAGGTCGATGAAGCGAGGGGCGGGGGTGGTGTTTTGGGCGGAAGAGGCGGGCATGGGTGGACCCGCGCAATCAGCCCTGGCGCGCCGCTCAGTGCAAGCAGCAGGTTTTTCAGGGCGTTGGCGGGCGGAGCGAGAGAAAGAGAGCGGGCGCGATACGGCGAATGAGCGCGCAGGGTGAAGAAGGCGGAGGGCTGAAACTTGAGACCGGAAGACTTGGGGCGGGCGGCTTGGCAGGCCGAGCTGGAGCTCGGCGTTCCCAAGGGGGTGGGGGGCATCTCAACGGCGTAGCGAACGATTCAGCGGGGCCCGACGAGTGGAGTTCGAGGTAACGGGCGGCGGCGATCAGTTCGGCCTCCGCCAGCCGATTGAACGAAACTTTCATTTCAACGCCGCACGTGCCCGCTTGAGCACGGTCGCCGAAGGCGTGCCGGCATCTCCGTCGATATCCATCTGCAAGGCGCGCAGGGCGCTCACGGTGGCGAGCTCGATCTGAACAAGTCGCTGCTGAATGGCCCGGCCGGCAAGTTTCGGCTTGGCGATGCGCGATGCGCGTTTGGCGGCGAGCGGGACATGGTGAGAGGGCTAAGGGTTCGTGGGCCGAAGGCAAGCAGGGGGCCGAGCTGGAGCTCGGCGTTCCCAGGGGAGGAGGGCGACTCAGGGGGCGGGTTCGACGCGGCGGCAGCGGACGAGGATGGCGGGGGGCGTGCCGTTGGACGTGAAGGCGGCGGGGCGGGGGAGCGTGGCGTCGGGGTAGTAGCAGAATTGCATCAACTCGCCGCGCACGCGGACGATCGCGCGGAGGCGGCGGGTTTCGGCCCCGGACTCGTGCCACACGAGGTCGAGCGCGGGCGCGGGTTGTGCGGCGGGGTCGAGCTCGACGGCCCCGACCTGGCGCGGAGTGCCGGAGATCTGGAGCGAGAAGCGGCCGGCGAGGATCTGGAGCTGGCCGTGCCGGTCGGGCAGGGCTTCGCCCCCGTAGTCCACGCTTTGGATGTGCCATTCGCCTTCAAGCATGGGTGCGGTTAAAGGCGTGGAAGGGGCGGGCGTAAAGCGGAGGTTTTTTCAGGTGGCGGCGGGCGGGTTAATGGTTTGGATGTGCCCATGGCAAAAAAACTTCTTAAGATATTCATCGTCCTCGCGCTACTTGGCGTGATCGCGCTTGTGGTGCTCGGGTTTTTCCTTGGACCAATCGTCACCAAGGGGGTCAACACCATCGGGCCGAAGATTACGGGCACCAAGGTCGAGCTCGACGGGGCCAAGATTTCGCCGCTCACGGGTAGCGGCACTTTGAAGGGGCTCTTCGTGGGTAATCCCGAGGGATGGTCAACGGACAAGGCGTTTTATCTCGGTGAAGTGCGCGGCAGCGTGCAGCCGTTCTCGGTGCTCGGCGATCACATCGTGGTGAACGAGGTGTTCATTGACGGTCCGGAGTTGGTTTATGAGAAAAAACTTTTCGGAGGCAGCAACATCGATGCACTGCTCAAGCAAGTGGAAGCCAATATCAGCGGCGGATCGAGCGCGCCTGCAGCCAAGCCCGATGGCACGCCGGCCAAGCCCCTGAAGTTCGCGATCAAATCCTTCCGCCTGCAAAACGTGAAGGTGTCGATGGGCATGGGGGCGGCGATGGTGAGCATTCCCATGCCGCCGATCACGATCACGGATCTTGGCGTGGCCGAGGGTGGCATCACACCTGATCAAATCGTGGCGGCGGTATTGCGCGCCGTGATTGCGAATCTGGGCTCGGCGACGGCCGAAGCCGCGCTCAAGGCTGGCGGTGGAGTGCTCGATGGCAGCAAGGACGTGGGCGGCGCCGCCAAGGATGCAGGCAAAAGCGTGGTCAAAGGCGTGAAGAACCTTTTTGGGAAATGAGCGGGGCGGTCGGATGTAGGCCCAGACATCCTGACTCCGAGGAATTAGGATGAGCCGGCATATGCCGACAGAGTAGCGGGAGCTTCCAGCTCCCCGCTCCCCTCCGAAACCACGGGAGCAGGATGCTCCCGCTACCCTCCCCCAAGCCACCGGGAGTTGGCTTTGGGTGGCATCCCGCAAGCGGGGCCTGTGGGTTTGAGGTGGCTTCGGGCGGTCCGAGGCACAGACAGGAATGTCTGTGTCACTTTTTTCGGACTCATCTCAGTTCCTTCCTCGCGTCCCGCTCCTCCCCTCGCGGGGTCAGGATGTCTGAGGCCCGATCGCTGATCGGGCTTTTCCCGGATTGCCCGACCACCGGTCGGGCCTACACCGAGCCGGACCTTTCAGCGGGCGAATACCGCTCAGTAGTGCGGCGGGCGGTCCTCGGCGGGCGAGGTGCCCGTGCTTGCCTCGGCCTGGGCGGAGCGCTCGCGCAGGATGCGGAGCTCGGCCTGGGTGCGGTCGAGGCGTTTGGCGAGGTCGAGCATGGCCTTGTCTTGCTCGGTGACGTGGCGCTCGAACCAGGCTAGGCGCTCTTCGAGGCGGTCAATGCGTTCGTTCGGCATGAGGTTTTGCGCCGGGCAGGGGCGGAGTGGTGGCGGGGCGGCGGGCGGCTTTTTCCAGCTCGGGCACGACGACCCGCTGGTAACAATCGGGGCACACCGAGTGGCTGAAATCGGTGCCGGTGCGGGTGTTGATGTAGCTCTCGATTTGCTGCCAGTAGTTTTGGTCGTCGCGGATTTTTTTGCAGTAGCCGCACATGGGCAGGAAGGCCTCGAGCTGGCGGACCTGGGTGGCGTAGCGCAGGATGCGTTCCGCGACGTGAATGCGGAGGGAGATTTTGTGCAGGGTCGCGGGCTTTTCCAGAAAGTCATCCACGCCGGCCTCGGTGGCCTCGCGCTGGTTTTCGTTGGAGGCGGCCTGGCTGCTGAGCAGAATAAAGTAGACGTATTCGCTATCCAAGCGGGCGCGGATGCGGCGGCAAAGCTCCAGACCGTCCACCTCGGGCATGACCCAATCGCTGACCACGAGGCGAACGGGATTGGTTTCGAGGTAGGTGAGGGCGGCGAGGCCGTCCACTGCGGCGTGGACCTCGTGGCCAAGGTTGGTGAGGGCGCGCACGAGCACCTGGCGGGCGACGGGATCGTCTTCGACGGCGAGGATTTGCATGGGGCGGGGCGGTGGAGCGGGGACGGATTCGAAACGGCGTTTGGCGAGGCGATCTACGAAGCGCTTTTGCGGTTAAGGCCGCCAAGGTAGGTAGGTTTACCCGGTGGGCAAGCGCCGAGGCGGGTTGGGCTCGTCAGGGCGGGGAGAGGGAAGTCTTAACAAGATTTTTCAAGCCCCCATGCGGACGGACGCGCAATGATAGGCGAAGGAAGCGAACCGGAGTTCACCACAGAGGCGCAGAGGCACGGAGAAGAAAAGCCGACGGAATGGAGAAGAAATACCGAGAGGGGGACGTTGGGAATCCGCGGGTTCGGGACTCTGTGTCTCCGCGCCTCTGTGGTGGAAAAGTCCGAGGTTTGAACGTCAAGGCCTCGGATTTTTTACCACGAAGACACGAAGGCACAAAGGGCTCACAAAGAAGGCGTGGGCCTTGAGGATCGAACCTTTGTGAGGCCTTTGTGTCTCTGTGTCTTTGTGGTGAAGATTTGAAATTCTCATGGCGGGCGGTGAGGCGGGCCTTGAACTCACGTTCAAGCCTACCGGGCGGCCGAGCGGATAGTTCACCACAGGGGCACAGCGGGCGGAAGGGGGCAGACTGGTTTGGTCTCCGTGCCTCTGCGCCTCTGTGGTGGAAAAATCCGAGGCTTGAATTGCGCTGGGTCGGAGAGGTCGGACAGAGGGTCAGGAGTTGAGGGGTGTTGCGCCGGATTACAGCAGGGCGCGGAGGGCGGCGGGGGTGGTGACGGGGGCCTTGCAGGTGTGGTGCTCGCAGAGGTAGGCGGTGGCCTGGTCAGCGACGGGGCGGAGGTCGGCGAGCCAAGGGGCGCGGGCGGCGAACCAGGCCTGGGCGGGGCCGCCGTCGGCGGCGAGCAGGGCGCGGCGCGGGCCGGGAGTCGCGTGGGCGACGGCGGCGAGGGCGCGGAAGGCGGGCGAGGACGGGTCGCCGGCGAGGACGAGGTGCGAGGGCTCGGCGAGGGCGCGTTCGAGGGCGCAGAGCAGGGCGGGCAACGCGTGCGGCGCGCGGGTCCATTGGGCGCGCAGGGCCTCGATGGTGCGCAGGGCGCGGGCGTGGAGCGGGGCACCGGCGTCGCCAAGGAGGGCGGCGAGGCGGAGGAGGTTCGCTGCGGCGACGGAGTTGGGCGAGGGCTCGGCACCGTCGTAGTCTTCCTTGAGGCGGATGATGATGCTGGCGTCGTCGGCGCGGGAGTTAAAATAGCCGCCGCCGGTCTCGTCCCAGAAAAGGGTGTCGAGGGTGGTTTGCAGGCGCTCGGCCCATTGCAGCCAGTGGATGTCGAAGGTGGCTTCGTAGAGGTCGAGCAGGCCGGCGATGAGGTAGGCGTAGTCCTCGGCGAAGGCCTCGTTGGCACCGCGACCTTCGCGCCAGGTGCGGTAGAGGATGGCGCGGGAGGCGTCGTAGAGTTCGCGTTCGATGAAGCGGGCGGCGCGGAGGGCGGCGTCGAGGAGGAAGGGACGTTTGTCGGCGAGGGCCTCGGCGGGGGAGACGGCGGCGCGGGCGAGGGCGGAGATCATGAGGCCGTTCCAGGCGGTGATGACCTTGTCGTCGAGGTGGGGGCGCGGGCGGGCGCTGCGGAGGGCGCGAAGGCGGTCGAGGGCGGCGGCGAGTTTCTCGACGGCGGCGGCCGGGGTCAGATTGTGCGCGGCGGCGGTCTCGGAGAGCGGGCGGGTCTGGTGGAGGATGTTTTTGCCCGTGCCGAATTCGCCGTGGGGGTCGAGGCCGGGCGGGATGTTGCCCTCGGGGCGGACGTTGAAATGGGCGGAAACGAAGGCGGCGTCGGGGCCGAGGGCGGCGGCGAGCTGGGCGTGGGTCCAGAGGTAGAAGGCGCCCTCGGCGTGGCCGCCGCCGTCCTCGGGGGCGCGGTCGCTGTCGGCATCCTCGGCGGAGAGGAAGCCGCCGGCGGGGTGGGACAAGTCGCGTATCACGTAATCAAATACGCCGCGCGCGGTCCAGGCGTGGCGTTCGTCGCCGGTGTGGAGGTGGGCGTCGAGCAGGTTGATCGCGATCTGGGCCTGGTCGTAGAGCATTTTCTCGAAGTGCGGCACGAGCCAGGTCTCGTCCACGGAGTAGCGGTGGAAGCCGCCGCCGAGGTGATCGTGCAGGCCGCCCATGGTCATGTGGCGGAGGGTGGCGTCGGCCATCTCGACGGCGGTGCGGCCGGTCTCGGAGGCGGGGCCTTGGAGGACGGCGACGCGGAAGAGGAAATCGAGGTTGGAGGCGCGGGGGAATTTGGGCGCGCCGCCGAAGCCGCCGTGGGTGGCGTCGAAGCTCTCGTAGAGGTGGAGGTAGGCGCGCTCGAAGGCGTCGCCGGCGGTTTCGTGGAGGGGCTGGCCGTCGGGGAGGGCGGGGTCCTGGGCGCGTTTGCCGGTGTGGTAATCGGCGAGGGAGGCGAGGGCGCGGTCGGCCTCGGCGACGAGGCGGGCGCGGTCGTTGGCCCAACCCTTCGCGATGGCGTTGAGCAGAGTGGGAAATCCGGGGCGGCCGTGGCGGTCGGCGGGCGGGAAATAGGTGCCGCCGTAGAAGGGTTTTAAATCGGGCGTGAGCCAGGCGGAGAGGGGCCAGCCGCCGTGGCCGGTGAGGGCCTGGACGTAGGCCATGTAAACCTTGTCCACGTCGGGGCGCTCCTCGCGATCCACTTTGACGGGGATGAAGTGGGTGTTGAGGAGCTCGGCGATGGCGGGGTCCTCGAAGCATTCGCGGGCCATGACGTGACACCAGTGGCAGGTGGAGTAGCCGATGGAGAGGAAGACGGGTTTGTCTTCCGCGCGGGCGCGGGCGAAGGAGGCCTCGCCCCAGGGGAGCCAGTTGACGGGGTTGTCGGCGTGCTGGCGGAGATAGGGGGACTTTTCGGCGGCGAGGGCGTTGGGCATGGGAGGGCGCGGCGCTTCACGCCGAGATTAAGGGAGAAGATTAAGATGAAGGGCCGGAGGAGCGCAAAGATCAGCGGCGCTGGCGGGCGCGGCGGGATTGCTGGGTGCGCCACGTGGGGAGGAGGCGGGCCTCGATGTAGGCGAAGGCGGCGGCGAGACCCTCGCGATTATAGACGAGACCGATCTCGGCCTCGATGCGGGTGGGGCGGCCCATGCAGGAGAGGAACCCGTTGCTGGTGAGTTCGAGAAACGCGGGCGTGTCGATGCGGCCGAGGCGCGCCAGAACGTGCTGGCGCGCGAAGAGGGCGAGCACGGCG
The DNA here is from genome assembly GCA_041179405.1 of Verrucomicrobiota bacterium. GTDB lineage: Bacteria > Verrucomicrobiota > Verrucomicrobiia > Opitutales > Opitutaceae > IMCC26134_A. Next base: position 6,589 of record JBEGTN010000179.1, on the reverse strand, counting down.
TCGCCCGTCCAGGCGAGCTCTTGCTCGGCCACCGGATCGGTGGGCGGACTGACTGCCTTGAACGCGCGCGCGGGGGTCGATTCGGACGCGGGCGATGACATCGGCGGCGGGGGGCGACGCGGCCTTATTGAATCGAGATCAGCTCGACCTCGAAGATGAGCACGGATGCGGGGGGAATGGGGCCCTGGCCTTGGTTGCCGTAGCCCAGTTCGGAAGGGATGAAGAGCTTCCATTTCGCGCCGACGGACATGAGTTGCAGGGCTTCGACCCAGCCAGGGATGACGCCGGTGACGGGGAAGGAAATGGTCTGGCCGCGTTGGACCGAGCTGTCGAAGACGGTGCCGTCCACCAAGGTGCCGTGGTAGTGGACCTCGACGGTCTGGTCGGCGGCGGGCTTGGCGCCGGAGCCGGCGCGAAGCACCTCGTATTGGAGGCCGGATTCGGTGACCACGACGCCCTTGCGGGACTGGTTTTGGGCGAGAAACGCGCGGCCAACCTGCCCCTGTTTCGACGAGGCCTCGGCGGCGATGGCTTCGACCCGCTCCTGGGCGGTTTGGAAGGCGGCCTTGAGGTCGGCTTCGGGGACGCGGGGCGGCAAGTTGGAGAGGCCATCCTGCAGGCCGATGATGAAGGCGCCGAGGTCGATCTCCACGCCGCCCTGGCGGGCGATGTTGGCCCCCATGTTCATGGCGATGCCGTAGCTGACGCGTTGATCGACGGTGACGAGGGAATAATCGGAGGCGGACATGGCGGTGATGAGGCGGACGGAGGGTTGATGGAGGATTGATCGGGTGCGGGAGAGAGCGTGGCCGGGTTGAACGGCTCCGCTAAAAACCGCCGCCACCCCAAAGCCGCGCGCGGGAAAGGCAATCCCGCACTGCGCTTCACATCGCTTCAGGGTTTTGCGGGATCGGGGAAACGGTCGAGTCCAACAGCTGTAATCGTTTTAGGTTAAACCGGGGCGGTTCTTGCCTGTTCGAATGCCTGCTATTCGTTTTCCCCCAGAACAATACCCCCGCCGTTCCTCGATTTCCTTTCGGAGGCTGGCTGGCTTTGCCGTCCTCTCCTCCGTCCCTTTTTTTGCCTCGAAACACCCCTCGCGATGCCACTCAAGTCCAAGCTCAAGGCTCTCGCGTGTGTCGGCCTGATCGCGCTTTTGCTCGTTCCGCTTTGGCGTATGAATCGCGCCCCCGTGGTCAAAGCTGCGGATAATCCGGCTCACGCGAGCCCGCCTGCCGGGCCGTCCCCGGTTGCGCCCCCGGTTGATTTCGCGGCTGTGCTCGGCGAGGGGCTCACTTATCCCGCCACGCCCTTGCTTCGGCCTTTGCCGGTTGCGCGGTCCAGCGAACATCATGAATGGACCGGCGGCGATGGGCGTGACCCCGGCATCATCCACCTCATCGCGCACGGCCCCGCCGAGTTTCGCCGTCTGATCGAGGAGAACGACCGCATTTTGCGCCGCCAGCTCGTCTATCGCAAAGACGTCTTCGCCGCCGCCATCCAGCGTTCACGTCTCACCGGTGAGCCCGTGCGCCACCTTCTTTTACCCGGTTTTGATGGCCACGAATTCGAGGTCGATGTGCTCCGCGCCGATCTCGCGCCCTCGGGCCAGACCGGCACCTTCACCGGAAAACTCTCCGGGCAGGACGGCTCGATAGTCACGCTGGCTTTTCAGTTTGGCCGCGAAGCCTTCACCATCCTTTCCCGTGAAACCGGCGTCTATCTCCAGGGCCATCCGCGCGAGTCCGGCGAGATCATCCTCACCAGTTTCGACCCCGCCTCCTACGCCCCGCAACGCGGTGGCGAGCCCATTTTCACTCACGAATAAGCCTGCGATCCTCCCGGCATGAAATTCCCCCGCCATTCCCTTCTCTCCGCCGCCGCCCTCTTGCTCCTCCCCGGCGCTTCCGCCTTTGGCGCGGTCGAGGCCGATCTGCTCGCCGCCTACGATCCCAGTTATGCCACCAGCCTCGGCGGCGAGGCCAACGCCCAGGTCACCATCGCCAACGCCATCACCGGCTCCAACGCCATCAACGACCGCAGCGGCACCGGCGCCCGCGTCCGGGTTGTCGGCTATCTCCAGTCCGCCACTAATAACTACCAGACTTCCACGCTCGGCGGCTATGTCGGCTGGATGGCCAACTACGATAGCCGCCTCACCGATGTCGTCGATCGCGGCGTCGCCCTCGGTGCCGATTTGGTCACCTACATCTGCGCCCCCGTCACCTCCGAGACCGCCGCCGCCGTCGCCCAGCAGCCCGGCATGTATTCCTCCTTCGGGCCGGGCAATTTCTGGTCTGCCATCGTCGCCCACGAGCTGGGCGGCCACAACTACGGCCGCTCCCACTCCGACGGTTTGCTCAACCCGAAATCCATCATGCTGCACAACTACTGCGGAGGTGGCGCCGCCCCGCCGTATTTGTTCACCAACTTCAATCTCTGGTTCAACGGCGTCCACTTCGTCGGCGACGCCAACAACTGCTCCCAGGGCGGCCTCATCAACGGCGGCGACAACTCCCTGCCCACCGCCACCAGCGCCCAGGGTGTCGCCGACCGCCGGGAGCACCTCGCGGTCGGTCCGCGCCTCGACGCCGTCGTGCGCCGCTGGTCCTTCAACCGCGCCGCCGCCTCCGCCCCGGCCGGCACCACCGTCACCGACCAGGTGACCGGCACCGCCCTCGCCGTCGTGCGTGGCGTGGGCGCCACCTTCACCGGCACCGGTCTGCGCATCCCCGGCGGCGGCACGGGCAATCTCGCCGCCAGCTCCATCCCCGCCTACATCGACCTGCCAAACGGTATCCTCTCCTCCAATACGAACGTCACCATCGAGGTCTGGGCCACCCCGCTCTCCGCTCCGAACTGGGCCCGCATCCTTGACTTCGGCCGCACCGTCCAGGCTGGCGACGGCCTCGGCGCCTCCGGCGAATACACCGGCACGCCCGGCAGCGCCGCCCCGGGCACCACCCAGTCGTCCGACGACATCATGTTGTCCGCCGACGTCGGCACCAACCTCTCCGCCCAGCGTTTCGAGTCCAAGCTCGACGGCACCGCCGTCTCCCTCGACGCCGGCCTGCCCACCGTCGCCGGCGTGCCCCACCACTACGTCATCACCTATGCGTCCAACGGTAGCGGCGGACGCTGGCAATGGTTCCGCGATGGCGACGCCGTGGCCTACCTCGACGTCTCGTATCCGCTCTCCTCCATCGAAGACGTGAACAACTGGCTCGGTCGCTCCATGTGGAGCGGCGACAACATGGCCAACACCGACTACGCCGAGGTCCGCATCAGCAACGTCGCCCTCACCCGCGACCAGGTGCTCGCCAACTACCTCCTCGGCCCCAACTTTAACTCGACCGCCAACGCCGTGCTCAACACCAGCGATGCGACTGGCGCCAGCTCTTTCAACGCCGCCGGCCAGTGGAGCGACGCCGCCGCGCCCTCCTCGCTCAAGCGCTACGAGACCTACGGCCACACCCTCCGCACCCCCGCCACCGGCACCTCCGTCGCCTTCGGCGGCCAAGCGCTCGCCCTCAACGGCGGCCGCCTGCTCTTCAAGGGCACCGCCACCAGCACCGTCACCATCGCCGATCTGCTGGTGAGCGCCGGCACCATCGCCCACGCCGGCACCGGCGTCTTCACCCTCGCCGGAGCGCTTGCCGTCGATGCCGACGGCGCCCGTTTCTACGGTGCCAACGGCGCCCTCACGCTCGCCTCCACGCTCACCGGTGCCGGTCCGGTCACCTACGTGGGCCAGGCGACCACGCTCACCGGCTCCAACACCGCCTATACCGGCAAGACCTACGTCGGCGATGACAACGCCGGCACCCTCGTCATCGACGCCCCGGCCCGCCTCGGCGCCGCGCCCGCCACGCTCGTCTCCGACCAGCTCGTCTTCAATCGCGGCACCTTGCAAAACACCGCCACGCTCGCGCTCAGCGAGTCCACCCGCGGCATCCTGATCGACGTGAGCGGCGCCACCTTCAACGTCGCCACCGGCACCACCGTCACCGTCACCAGCCCGCTCTCCAGCCCCAGCCTGGGCACCGGGATCTACGCCGGCACCATTCGGAAACGCGGCACCGGCACGCTCGTGCTCGGCGGCACCACTTCCGGCTTTAATGGCGGCCTCTATCTCGACAGCGGCAGCACCAGCGCCAACGACGGCGCCCTGCGCCTGACCAACGGCCAGGTCCTGGCCAATGCCCGCTCGCCGTTCTACATCACCAACAACAACGCCGGCAGCTCCGTGCTCCAGCTCGACGGCACCACCGGCTCCATCACCCAGACCCAGAGCCTCTGGCTGAACGGCCGCACCAACGCCTCGGCCGCGTTGCAAAACCTCGCCGGCGTCAACGCGCTCGGCGGCGTCACGGCGGACGTGGGCGGTAGTTTCTACATCTTCCAGTCCGACGCCGGCACCCTGCGTTTTAACGGCTCGCTCACCGCCGTCGCCACCGGCACCCGCACCTTCACCCTTCAGGGCGCGGGCGACTTCAATCTCGCCGGCGGCGTGGCCAACGGAAACGCCACCGTCGCCCTCGTCAAAACCGGCGCCGGCACGCTCAACCTGAACTCCACCGCCGCGCACACCGGTGGCACCACGCTCAGCGGCGGCACCCTCTTGCTCGGCTCCGCCGGCGCCCTCGGCGGCGGCACCCTCTCGACCGCCTCTTCCACCACCCTGGCCGGCACCGGCTCCATCGCTTCGGGCGCCACGATCTCCGGATTTCACACCCCGGGCGCCCTCACCGGCACCCAGACCTTCTCCGGCTCGCTCGCCTACGCCGCCTCCGCCCGCCTGCGCTGGACCTTGCAAGACAACACCGCCGCCCTCGCCTCCACCGGCCGCATCGCCGCCGGCGCGGTCAACGTCGCCACCGGCGCGGCCCTCGACCTGGTGCTCAACGGAGCCCTCTCGACCACCAACTATTTCGACGCCTTCTGGACCCAGCCCCGCGCCTGGTCCGCGCTCGCCGCCACCGCCCAGACCGGCGCTTTCACCCTCGGCACGGTGAGCGTCGATTCGCTCGGGCAAACCGCCGCCGGCAAGGGCTCCTTCAGCCTTGTGCAAGCCAGCTCGGGCGTGACGGTGCAGTGGACGCCGAGCCCCTACGCGGCCTGGCGCGGCACGGTCTTCGGCGCGGCGGCCGGCGCGACCGGCACCGCCGTCTTCGACGTCGATCCCGATGGCGATGGCCTGAAAAACGGCATCGAATATCTCCTCGGCTCCGATCCCGCCGCCACGGACGCCGCCCCGCTGGCTGCCCAGCTGCCCGACGGACGCATAAATCTGGTTTTTGCGCGCTCCACCGCCGCCGCCGATGTGGTCGCCATCGTGCAAGCCGCCGACAGCCCCGCCGGCCCCTGGACGGATCTGGCGAGCAGCACCGGTGGCGCGCCCTTCGTGGTCCTGGCCGTCGGCGCCACCGCGCAGGAGACGGGTGGCGGCACCCTCCGCACGGTCGAGGTGGGCGACGCCGTTCCGATCGACGAAGTCCTGCACCCCCGGCGCTTCCTCCGCATTCTCGTCACCTTGGGCGTGCCTTGATGTAGCGGGTGGCCCGGGAGAGGGTGGCGGGAGCATCTTGCTCCCGTGGTTGTGAAAAGGGAGCTGGAAGCTCCCTCTACTTTGGCGGAGTCAGGCGGGCTTACTTCCGCAGGGACTTTTTCACGGCGGTGCAGCCGCAGCCTTCGCCGTCGGAGCCGCAGGCGGAGCCGGGGCGGCGGCGTTTTTTCCACGCGCCGTAGAGCAGTGCGAAGGCGGCGATGGCCACGATCAGGAGCGCGACGGGAGTCTGCCAGTTGTCCATGGGATCAAGCTAGGCGCGTTTTGCTCAAAAGCCGAGCGCGCGGCCCACTTGGTAAACCACGAAGCACACGCCCCACGCAGTGCCGGTCATGTAGGCGAGCTGGAAGAGCGGCCAACGCCAGGAGTTCGTCTCCCGCTTCACCACCGCGATGGTGCTGATGCACTGCATGGCGAAGACGTAAAAGATCATCAGGTTCAGGCAGATCAGAGGCGTGAAAAGCTTGCTGCCGTCGGGCCGCTCGGCGGCGCGCAGGGCGTCGCGGCGGCTGGTGTTGTCGTGGTCCTCGTCGCCGGTTTCCTCCACCGCGAAGATGACGCTCATGGAGCTGTTGAACACCTCGCGCGCGGCGAAGGACTGGATGAGGCCGATGCCGATGCGCCAGTCGAAGCCGAGCGGGACGATGAGCGGCTCGATGACGTGGCCGGCGCGGCCGGCGTAGCTGTGCGCGAGCGCCTCGGTCGGCGGCGTGTTGTCGGGGGATTTCGGATACGTGGCGAGGAACCAGAGCACGATGGAGAGCGCGAGGATGATGGTGCCGGCGCGTTTCACGAAGAGGCCGGCGCGCTCCGCCATTTGCTGGAGCACGTCGCGCACGCGCGGCAGGCGGTAGGGTGGCAGCTCCATAATCATGAGCGGGGGCGCGCCGCGCAGGAGGGTTTTCTTAAAAAGCCACGCGAAGAAAAACGCGCCGAAGGTGCCGAGGAAATACATGAGCAGCATCAGCGCGACCTGCGTGCCGATGGCGGGTTTGTCGCCGGGCACCAGCGCGGCGATGAGCA
>JBEGTN010000178.1:0-3553 GCA_041179405.1 Verrucomicrobiota bacterium | reverse complement strand
TCCTGCGCCGCGCAGCCCCTCCCGGCGCACCCGCAAGCAAGATCCGTTACCAACTCTCGCAGACCCCAGCAGCCGAGGCCACCCGCTTCCCCGCCGCTCCTGAACTCACCACCGCCGCCCCCGCGTCGCCTCCCGCCACCGCCACCCTCGTCTCCACCTTCGAGCAGGACCTGCGCTGGCGCTGGCGTGTGGTCAAACACGCGGCCGTCCGCATTCGTTACGGCATCACGGATTCCGATGCCGACGGCACCCTCGGCACGATTTGCCCCGTCCAGCTCGGCGACCGGCCCAACCTGCAGAAGAGTTCGCCGCCGACCACCGATCTGGTGCTCACCGTCACCAAAACAGACGACCGAACCACTCTGCGCATCGAGGACGAGTTTTTCCCTCCCGTGCCGGGCCTCCCCCAACAACTCAGCTCGATCGTCCCCAAAGAGACTTGGCGCGAGATCACCTGCCAACGTGCCCCGGTCGCGCTCTCCGCCACGAGCTACCAGACGCTCTGGGAGGCCGACGTCGTCCGCCACTCGGCCGACAGCACCATCACCGCCCACCGCCGCCTGCGTTTTGTCGCCCGGCTACTCGGGCCGCAGGAGCCCGATGACCTCCAGATGTTGAGCGACGACGATCCGGTGAAAACCATTCTGCCCATCGCCAATCAGGCAAACGCCCTCGCGGCCGAGGCCACCCGCCTCCCCGCCTCCGCCGTCCGCCCGGAAGACCCACAGGCCTTCTCCCTCCGCTGGCTCGCCCGCCCGGATGAGAAAAGCGCCCTCGTCTTGCCCGACTCCACCGTCAGCCCCGTCGGCACCACCCGCGCCCTCTCCCCCGCCCGCCTGCTCGATTCCAGCATGATCGAAACCGTGGCTTGGACCGAGTGGAAGGGCGCGAGCAAGCGCCTGTTTCTCACCCTTAAAACCACGGCCGACATCCTCGCGCTGCAAACCGCCACCACCGCCCGCCTGGGCGAGGAACTGGCCGTCGTCTGGCACGGCGAGATCATCGGCCGTTTTATGGTGCAGACCGCGCTCTCCAACGGCCTAAAAATCCCCCTCACGCTGAGCGATGCCGTCGCCAACGAACTGGAGCGCGAGTTAACAATCTCCGCCGCGCTCCCCGCCCACTAGCTTTCGTGCGCCGCCACCTGATTCCGCAAGCATCGACCACGCCCTCCGCCCTCTCCGAACTCTGTGTCTCCGTGCCTCTGTGGTAAAAACTCCGAAACTCCAACCCCATACCTCCACCACAGAGACACGGAGGCACAGAGAAGAACCCGTCCCCTCCATCACGCCCCCGCCTCCCTCACCCTCTCGCAACCTCCCTCCCGTGAGCGCCTCATCCATCCCGCCGCCCTCCCGCTTCCACACCACCCAGTGGACCTTGATCCACGAGGCCGCGCGCGGCGGCGACACCGCCGCCGTCGCCGCGCTGGGCGAGCTGTTCAGCACCTACTGGCCGCCCCTCTACCGCTACGTCCGCCGCCTCGGGCGCAACTCCGCCGACGCCGAGGATCTCGTGCAAAGCTTCTTCGCCGACCTGCTCCGCCAGGACGGCCTCCGCCTCGCCGACCGCGACCGGGGCCGCTTCCGCATGTTTCTCCTCGGCTGCCTCAAAAACCACGTCGCCGGCGCCTGGCAACACGAGCACCGCCAGAAACGCGGCGGCGGCGTAGCCCACCTCTCCATCGACTGGCGTCACGTCGAGACCGGCCTCGGCCTCGACCCCGTGGACCCCGCCTCGGGGCCCGACCAACTCTTCGACCGCGACTGGGCCACCGCCCTGCTCGACAAGGTGCTCGACGACCTCGCGCGCGAGGAGCCCGACGGCGATTTCGTGCGTTGGAAACCCTTTCTCGGCGTCAGCAGCGCCCGCCTGCCCTACGCCGAGATAGCCGCGCGTTTCGGCCTCACCGAAGGCGCGGCCCGCGTCGCCGTGCATCGCCTGCGCAAACGCTACCGCCAGCGCCTCCGCGAGGAAATCGGCCGCACCCTCGCCGACCCCGCCCTCGTGGACGAGGAAATGCAATCGCTCTTCGCGGCGCTCTTCGGCTGATTTTTCCTGTAACGCCCCGCCACGCCACTGACGCGGGGCTACGCCAGCTCCAATATCAGGGGCAGCGTGCCATTGAGACGTTGTCGATGGCGGCAGTTTTTTGCGCCGTCGGATTTGGTGTTTCCACCCGGCGGCTTTTTCCCCTCCAGATCAGGAAGATCTTCGGGAAAGCCCATGGCCGCACGGTAGCGCTCGGGTTCGTGTTTTTTGTAGTTTCTCAGAAGGGCGATGCGTTCTTCGCGAAAACGAACCAAGTCCTCCTCATCCAAGGCTGCGGATCGGATCAGTCGCTGCCCTTCCGCATTCAGGGCATGAATGCGGCCATCCTCGGTCACCGAGACGAGTTTGCCGTAGGCATACTGGCAGGGGTCGGGAACAAGCTGCGCGGACTTGGCGCTGTTACAGAGGACACAAGCGTAAACGAGGTTGGTGTAGTCGAGTGCACGGTGCGGTGCCGTTGCCCTCGGGATGAGATGCTCGACCGCCCATAGGGCGCGCTTCCGGTCCCAGACTTCCCGACGCAGGCAATACACGCAGCGGAATTCAAAATCGTCTCTCAGCCATTCCCGATAGTCGTCCCAATGTTTGTAGCCGAAAGGCCCGTGTTTCCGAACGTGAGGCTGGACCGGGTAACAGTAGGGAACGGGCGAAGACTTCATTCCCATTTCCCCTCTCGCTTGAGGCGCGCAATCTCCCCCTCGAGTTCGTCGATCGGATAGGGCGCGAGCAACTGGCGACGCAGCGAGGTTTGTTTTTGCAGGCGATTCAGTTCGGAAAGCTCCTCGCGGGAAATCGTGCCTTGATACTCCTTATCGATGAGCAACGAGCGGCGCTCATTGTGGATCGGCCAATCGACGGTGAGCGCGAGCAACTCGTCCAAGGTGTTGATCGCGGTGAAGCGCTTCGGCATGTATTCGGTCTGCGCGAAGGGCACGCGTTCGCGGGCGTGGCCGGCGAAGTAGTCCAGTAGTTGACGCTCAAGCTCGGGCGGCAGGTTGTAGAGGCGAAGCACGGCGGCATCCATGCGCCAGTGGAGGTCGCGGAGGTGGATGAAATCCGCCGATTCTGGGGCGTCTTCTTTGATGTCCGACAACCCAGGTAGTTCCTGCGTGTCAGTTACTGAAGCGCGGCTGCGGCGTTTGCCCACATGCGTCGCACGAACCGCGGTGCAGGCTTCCAAATAAGCATGTGCTGCAGACTCAATTTCTCGTAATTGAATATCCGAGGGGAGCGGCAGGGGCAGCTGACGCATGGTTCCGACCAGAATATCACGTTTGCTGCTGAACGCCTTGCTGAAGGCATTTGCGACAGGCGAGTTTAAGGCGGCCCAAAGGAAAAAAAGACTGTGGTCGAGGATGCGTGGGCGGACGACTAGGAATCGTGAAGTTGCGGGATGAGCATCAAAATCGATGAACGCAGCGATGCGCCAAGGGCCGCGACTTACCCGCGCGTAGTTAAAGATAACCTGAGGAATACCGTCCACGTAACCGGAACGTGGGCG
>JBEGTN010000177.1:0-4879 GCA_041179405.1 Verrucomicrobiota bacterium | reverse complement strand
TCCTGAGGAGGTCCATCTTCGAATAGAGGCGCTTGTAGTAGGCGGAGGCGTCGAGTTCCTCGCCGTCGGCCAGACGGGCCTGCTGGGCGGCGCGGAGGAAGTTGGCGATGGAGACGCCGGGGATTTCGGACGGGTATTGGAAGGCGAGGAAAATGCCGGCGCGGGCGCGTTGGTCAGGCTCCATCTCGAGGATGGATTTGCCGTCGAGGAGGACGTCGCCGGAGGTGATGACGTAGTCAGGATGGCCGGCGATGGCCTTGGAGAGGGTGGATTTGCCGGTGCCGTTCGGCCCCATGATGGCATGCACCTCGCCGGTGCGGATCGTCAGGGTAAGACCCTTGACGATGGGCTTGTCGGGAGTCGCGGCGAGGGCGACGAACAGATCGCGGATTTCGAGGGAGGGCATATGGAAAGTTTAAGGTGAAAGATTAAGTTGAAGGGAGGATGCAGAACTGGGCTGTGAGCGATGAGGGATTGGGTCTGAGGGTTTGGGCTTAAACTTAATCTTTCATCTTCAACTCTGAGGTCGGCTTGGCCGACCTCAGGTTGTGGTGCGGCCGTGGAAGGTGATTTCGACGAAGTCGGCCTGGTAGTTGGGCGGGAGGATGGCCTTGACCTGGGCGAGGAGTTCGGGCGGCAGGTCGATATCGAGGGTGGAGCCGGTGGCCTGATCGTGGAAGTGGGCGTGGGGCTTGAGGTTGGGGCAGTAGCGGGTGGGCTCGCGCTCGAAGTTCACCTGGCGAACGAGGTCACACTGCACGAGGGTTTCGAGACAGTTATAAACGGTCGCGAGGGAGATGGAGGGCAGGTTGGCGCGAACGCGGGCATAGACCTCGTCGGCGGTGGGGTGGTCGCGTCGCTCTTGCAGGGCGCGATAGACCACCTCGCGCTGGGGGGTGTTTCTCAAACCACGATGTTCCAAGCATTCAGCGAGGTTTGCGGGTTGGTCTGGAGGAGTGGGGCGCATCGAGATGGCGGGAGGAGATAGAGAAAAGGAAAACGCAGAGAACGAGAATCATTCCAAACAGCAAGTGCGAATAAGAACTATTCTAAATAAAGAGGGGCAGGGATGTGCATGAGATAAAACACCGATGCACCTTTAGGGATACAGACGGGGACATATCCAATATCCGCTGCTCTGAGCGGCCACTGCGCTACTCCGCCTACGTCACCGCGCCCTCGCCGGGGGTGGCGGGGAGGTGGACTTCGAAGCGGGTGCCGTGGCCGGGTTTGCTTTGCACGGTGATGAAGCCGTTGTGCTCTTTCACGATCGCGTGGGCGGTGGAGAGGCCCAGGCCGGTGCCGTTGCCTATCTGCTTGGTGGTGAAAAACGGCTCAAGCACCCGATCAAGGTGTTCGGGCGCGATGCCGCGTCCGGTGTCGGCCACGGTGAGGATCGTGAACGGGGCGGGCGGCGCGGTGTTCTCCGGCGCGACGATTTCGTTGCGGGCGGCAAGGGTGAGGCGGCCTCCGTCGGGCATGGCGTCGCGGGCGTTGAGCGCAAGGTTGAGCAAAACCTGGTTGAGCTGGGCGGGGTCGCCGTGAATCACCCAGAGCCCGGCGGGAAGCTCGACCTTGACGTGGACGTGGGTGGGAAAGGTTTGGGAGGTGAAGCGCGCGATCTCTTGGATGAACGCAGCGATGTCGATGGGGACGCGGTGGGTCTCGACGTCGCGGGCGAGGGCGAGGACCTGGCGGACGAGGCTGGCGCTGCGCTGGGCGCCGGTCTCGATGAGTTCGAGGTAGCGCAGGCTCGCGGGCGAGAGTTCCTGCATGCGCAGCAAGTCCGTGGCGATGACCACGGGGGAGAGCATGTTGTTCAAATCGTGGGCGATGCCGCCTGCGAGGGTGCCGATGCTTTCGAGGCGTTGGGCGCGGACGCGTTGTTCCTGGAGGCGGTTTTGCTCGGTGACGTCGCTCATGCCGCCGACCATGCGGTGAGGGTGCCCGGCCGCGTCGTTGACCACCCGGCCGCGGTCCATCACCTGGGCGTGGGAGCCGTCGCCACGGCGGAAGCGGTAGGATTCCCGCCAGTTCTCCAGGCGCTCGATGCGGGCGCGGGCGAAGCTGGCGAGGACGCGTTCCCGGTCGGCCGGGTGGATGGCGTCGGCCCAGTCGGTGAGAGAGCTGCCGAAGGTGCCGGGGGAATGACCGAACAGGGAGTAAAAGGAATCGCTCCGCCAGACCGTGTTGGTCGCGAAGTCGAGATCCCAGAGGGCGTCGCTGGCGGCGGAGGCGAGGAGTTGGAAGCGTTCCCGGCTGAGGCGCAGCTCCGCTTCGGTGCGGAGCTGGTCGGTGATGTCGCGGGCGATGACCATGCGGGCGGGGCGGCCTTGGAAGGTGACGGGGTGGGACCACACTTCCACGGTCATGCGGGTGGCGTCCTTGCGCAGGTGGATGGAGACGCCGGAGTAGGACTCGGTCTCGGCCGCGCCGGGGCGGCTGATGATCTGGTGGAAGCGCTCGATCTCCTCGGGCGGGCGGATCTGGTCCGAGTTCATCGTGAGGAACTCCTCGTGGGAGTAGCCATAGGCGTCGATCGCGGCCTGGTTCACGTCGAGGAAACGCAGGGTGGCCGAATCACGCACCCACATGGGAAGCGGGGTTTGCGCGAACAAGCGACCGTAGGCCGTCTCGGTTTCCCGCAAGGCGGTGAGCAAGTTCTGGTCGTGAGCACGGGTGCCGGCTCCGGACGAGTCGTTCATTCCGTCACGAGGTAACTCATGACGGAGCGAATCGGCGAACTAAATAATTTGCGGCCCGAGGGTATTTTTATCCGCAAATTTCGGGCTGTCAGGCCGCCCCGCTCAGCCCTCGTGCTCGGCGAGCCAGCGCTCGGCCTCGATGGCGGCCTGGCAGCCCATGCCGGCGGCGGTGATCGCCTGGCGGTAAACGTGATCGGAGCAGTCGCCGGCGACGTAAACGCCGGGGATGTTGGTCTGCACTTGCGAGCCGGCGGCGGGCTTGAAGTAGCCGCCCTCGTCCACCGTGATCGCGGGGGTGAAGGGGCCGGTGTTCGGTGTGTGGCCGATGGCGACGAAGATGCCTTTGACGGGCAGCACGGACTCGACGCCGGTCTTGAGGTTTTTGACCTTCAGGCCGCTGACCGAGCCCTCGGGCACGCCCATCACCTCGACGGGCACGGTGTCCCAGACCATCTGGATTTTTTCGTGGGCGATGGCGCGATCGGCCATGATCTTGGAGGCGCGCAGCGAATCGCGGCGATGGACGAGGTAAACCTTGCTGGCGAAGCGGGTGAGGAAGAGGGCCTCCTCGGCCGCGCTGTCGCCGCCGCCGAGCACGGCGACCTCCATTTTGCGGTAGAAGGCGCCGTCGCAGGTGGCGCAGGTGGTCACGCCCTTGCCGCCGTAGAGCTCTTTCTCGCCAGGGATGCCGGTCATGCGCGGCGAGGCGCCGGTGGCGATGATGACGGACTTGGCGAAGACGACGCGGTCGCCGAGCACGAGCTTGCGCGGGGACACGGTGAAGTCCACGGCGGTGACCATCGCTTGCTCGAAACGCGTGCCGAAGCGGGTGGCCTGCTCGCGCATGTTCTGGGTGAGTTGAAAGCCGTCCACCCCGTGCGGGAAGCCGGGGAAGTTCTCCACCTCGCTGGTGGTGGTGAGCTGGCCGCCGGGCAGGGGGCCTTCGAGCACGAGCGGGTTGAGGTTGGCGCGGCCGGTGTAAATGGCGGCGGTGAGACCGGCGCAACCGGTGCCGATGATGACGACGTTTTCTACGGAGGAAGACATGAGTTTGTGAGCGAGGGTTTGCCGTTAAAGAGGGACAGTTTGGGACGAGTCAGGCAACTGGCAAGGCGGCCAATGCGAAGCGATGCGCGATTTTTAAAAGATGCGGATGAAGGAGCGCGGGCCGACGTCGATCAGCAGCGCGGCGGCGTCGGACGCGGGGGCGTTTCGCGGCGAGGTTGCCGGCAAGGTGCGCAGGAGACGGCCGTCCTCGGCGAAGACACCGAGTCCTGATCCGTCCGCCAGCGCGGCGAAAAACTCGCGGTGCTCGGAGTCGAAGGCGAGGGACTGGCCGCGCACCTGGCGCGCGAGCTTAATGTCACCGACAGCGGCACCTTGGCGGGAGAAGCGGCGGATGAGATCCGTGGTCTCGGCGGGCAGGATGAGAAAGAGATCGTCGCGTTCGTCGCAGGCGACACCCCAGGCGGGGGCGTCGAGGCCGGCCAGCACGATGCGGCTGCGGAGCACGCCGTAGATGCTGGTTTCGAGGAGGGCGGGGCCGGTCGGATCGGTGAAAAACAAGTGCCGGTCACGCTGGCGCACCGCGAGATCGTGACCGCCCTCGGGCAAGGCGGGCGCGGTGAACTCACGCTTCATCGCGGCGGCGGGTCGGTCCACCACGCGGACGCGGTTGCCCGGCGAAAGCCGCAGGTAGAAGTGGTCGGTGAAGGGATCGTAGGCGATGCCGAGGACCTGTTCGCCGGGTTTGGTGCAGGCGGGCACGGTCTCAAAAGGCGCGCCGGTGGACGGGTTCACATCGAGCACGTTATCGGCGGTGCCGGGCGCGGCGGGTGTGTGCAGGTAGGCGTGGAGAGGGCCGGGGGTGCGGCAGCCGGCGAGGGCGAGGCAGGCCAGGGAGGCGGCGGCGAGGAGGCGCGGGCGCGCCCGGCGGAGCGAAGCCGGTGCTTGCGTCGGATGGACGCTTTTAGGGGCGGGCCCGGTGATGTGCATGAGGTCTTGTTCAGAACACGGGAAGAGGGGCGGTCGAGAGGAAACGTGGCGCGGTGGGCGCGGAGCGAGCCGGCGGACGGATGCGCGTCGGTTGACATCGCGGCGAGGTGGATTCAGGTGGCGATCAACATCACTGCTGGCACGACGGCTGCACTTTGGTTTAGGGGTGCATGTCTTTT
>JBEGTN010000176.1:0-6116 GCA_041179405.1 Verrucomicrobiota bacterium | reverse complement strand
CGGAGGGCGTCCATCGCCATCTCGACCTGCGGGGCGACATCCCAGGCGCCGAGGCGCTCGATCTCGGCCTGGAGCTTGGCCTGTTTGTCGCCGATGGCGTCGCGGGCCTCGTCGGTGTCGGCGGCGGCGAGGTCATCCCATGAGGCGTCGTAGGCGGCGGTGAGATCGGTGAGGTGTTTGACGCCCTCCTCGACGCAGGCGCGGACGGTGGAGCCGGCGGTGAGGGAGGGTTCCTGCTCAAGCAGGCCGACGGCGTAGCCGGGCTCGAAGTGGATGGTGCCGTCGAACTCCTTGTCGCGGCCGGCGAGGAGGCGGAGGAGGGAGGATTTGCCGGAGCCGTTGAGGCCGAGGACGCCGATCTTGGCGCCGTAGTAAAAGGAGAGGGAGATGTCGCGGAGGATCTCCTTGCGCTCGATTTTCTTCGAGACGCGCATCATGGAAAAAATGATCTTGGGTTCTTCGGGCTTGGCCATGGGTGAAAGAGGGAGACGGAACGGCGGCGGAGGAAAGCGGGAAAGCAGGAAAAATATGCGGGCGGCGCGGGCCTCGCCGTCAAAGGCCGCGCCTCACGTGCGGGTGAGCCTGGCGATGCGGTCGGCGAGAGACCGGGAAGTGGCGGTAACCCAAGTGTCGCCCTGCTCGTTGGTGGCGAGGGTGGCGTCGCCGATGACGCCGGCAGGGGCGATGTCGCGCGTGCTCCAACCGAAGGTCAACGCGGAGCCGACGGGGCGGAGTTCTCCGGCGTCGTCGAGTTGCGCGGGGTAGTGGCAGACGGCCTTGGCGCGACGCACGAGAGCGGGGGCGAGCGCCAGCATGAGGGCGGTTTCCCATTCTCCGGCGTGGAAGCCGTAGGCGGCCTCCTGCGGACTCTGCTCGGGCTTGAAGCCGTGCTGGAGCATGCCGATGCGCAGGCCCGGGGTGCTTTGCAAATCGCGGATGAGCGGCACGAGCACGGCGCTGTTGCCACCGTGGGTGTTCCAGAACGCGATGCGTTGAAAGCCGAGCTTGCGAAGCTGATCCACTTGAGCGCGGACCACGGCGGAAAAAGTCGCGGTGGAAAGACTAAGCGTGCCGGGGAAATCAGCGTGCTCGGCGCTTTTGCCGACGAGCAGCGGTGGCGCTACGAACACCGGGCAATCGAGGGGCAATGCCTCCAACGCGCGCGCCAACAGCCCTTGGCCGATCATGGCATCGACGCCTACCGGCAAGTGGGGGCCGTGTTGCTCGATGGCGGCGGTGGGGATGATGGCAAGCGCGCCGGGCCGGCGGGCGGCGGCGTGGAGTGCGGACGCTCCGAGTGCGCCCAGCATACGCGCACCGTAGGGTCGCCAGAGCGGGGCGGGTTCCAGCAAGGGCTTGGACGCGGTGGGCACCGGAACGTAACGCGAGGCGGGCGGATGCCCATGCCAAGCCGCTTCGTTCAGGAGACGGGCCAGGCGCTCGGCGGCGGTGGTCAACAACGCGGTGGCGATCGCGGTGTTTTCAGGCGTTATCGGGCCGGCGGGCAGCGGAGGCGGGTTGGTCCAGCGACCGGGGCGGAAGTCCTCGTCGGCGGAGATTTGCGGCGGAGACTCGGCGGGCTCGCTACCCAGCACCAGCGAGGCGGCGGCCTGGACGATGAGACGTTGCGCACGGGGGGCGGCGGGATGGAAATCGAAGCCCAGCGAGCCCAGGTGAACACGATAAACGGTCAGGCCGGTTTCCATCCGGATATCGACCGCGACGGCATCGAGCCACTCCTTGTGCCACGGACTGGAGGAGAACAGAAGCAGTCGCGCGAAACCGGCAAAGCGCACCCCTCGGGCGAGCTCTCGCACCACGGCATGCGCGGTGTCGAGCGGGAGGCCGAACCAGGTGCAAGCCGGGCCGGGGGCGGGGCCGAAACGCAGCGGGGGCAGCACGCACGGTGCGCAGTGGGCCGACGACTGCGCGCAGGCCTCGGTGAGCAAACGCGAGGCGAGCGCCTCCTCGGCATCCAGACTCAGCCCCATGCCATGGTCCGCGCAGCCGTGCACGGGCAGCACGGCGAGCGCGCCGGGGCGGGCGGCGTAGGAGGCGAAATCGGTGGTGGCGAGATGGGCCCAGGACGTCTCGGGGTGGAGACATGCAAGCCAAGTCATGGTCATGCGTTCACCTTTGTGAGCGGCCGGAACAGGTGCGAGGGGATTTTATCGCATCGACTTGCAAACTGACTCTCACGTCGCTCCTTCGCGCTGTGTCCAGCCCCCTCGCCCCCACCTTGCTCTGGTTTCGCCAGGATCTTCGAATCGCGGACAACCCTGCGCTCGCGGCTGCGCTTCAACGCGGCGGGCCGGTGGTGCCGGTGTTCATACTCGACGACGCCGGCGAAGGCGACTGGCCCCTCGGCGGCGCGTCGCGCTGGTGGCTGCATCATTCGCTCTCCGCCCTGGACGCCGACCTGCGAAGCCGTGGCTCGCGGCTGGTGCTGGCGCGAGGAGACTCGGCGACCGAATTGCGCCGACTGGTCAAGGCGACCGGCGCGGGCGCGGTCTATTGGAACCGGCGCTACGAACCGGCGGTGCGCGCGCGGGACGCGGCGATCAAGGCGGCCTTCACGACCGAAGGGCTGGAGGCGAAAAGTTTTAACGCGGCGCTGCTCTTTGAGCCGCACACGATCCAGAATAAACAGGGCGGACCCTTTCAGGTTTTCACGCCCTATTGGCGGCACTGCATGGCGCTGCCCATGCCTCAACCGGTGGAAGCGGCCAAAGGCGGGGCGACGGTTTTCCCGGCTCCGGCGAAGTGGCCGGGGACGCTCGGATTGGCGGAGCTGGCGCTGCTGCCGACGATCCCGTGGGATGCGGCTTTCGGCAAAGTTTGGACACCCGGCGAGGCGGGCGCGCAGCAGCGATTGAAGCAGTTTTTGCGCGGCGGTGCGGTGCATGATTACGATACGCAACGCAACCTGCCCTCCGTCGAGGGCACCTCGGGGCTCGCGCCGCATTTGCATTGGGGCGAGATCGGACCACGGCAGATCGCGGCGGCGGTGAAGGCTCTCGGCAAGGCGGCGGGCCTCGATCCGGCGAGCAACGGCGCGCGGGTGTTTTTGAGTGAAGTGGGCTGGCGCGAATTTGCCCACCACCTGCTGTTTCACTTTGAGCACACGCCGGCCAGACCGCTGCGCCCGGACTTCGAACGCTTCCCCTGGGCGAAGGATGAGAACGGCGCGAAGCTGCGCGCCTGGCAACGCGGCCTGACGGGCTACCCGATCGTGGACGCGGGCATGCGCCAGCTCTGGGCGACGGGCTGGATGCACAACCGCGTGCGCATGATCACCGCGTCGTTTTTGGTAAAACACCTCCGTCTGCCGTGGCAGCAAGGGGCGGCGTGGTTTTGGGACACCCTGGTGGACGCGGACCTCGCGAGCAACACGCTCGGCTGGCAATGGAGCTCGGGCTGCGGCGCGGATGCGGCGCCGTATTTCAGAATTTTCGCGCCGGTGACGCAGGGGGAACGCTTCGACGGCGAGGGCCGCTATGTGCGCCAGTGGGTGCCGGAGCTGGCGAAGTTGCCGGACAAGTATCTGCACGCGCCATGGACGGCGCCGGAGAGCTTGCTGGAGTTCGCGCAGGTGAAGCTCGGCGAGACTTATCCGCGTCCGATGGTGGATCATGCCGAGGCGCGGGCTGAAGCGCTCGCGGCCTTCAAAGCCCTGCGCGGCGACATCGTGGAGCGGGACGCGTGAGCAAGCCGCTTCGCCACCTCGTTTTGGTTCTGGGCGACCAGCTCAACGCGGACGCCTCGGCCTTCGACGGTTTCGACTGCGCGCAGGACGCGGTGTGGATGGCGGAGGTCGCGGAGGAGTCCGAGCACGTCTGGTCGAGCAAGCCGCGCATCGCGGTCTTTCTCGCTGCGATGCGCCACTTCCGGGACGCACGTCGAGCGGAGGGCATGACGGTTCATTATACCGCGCTCGATGATCCCGCAAACTCCGGAAACCTTGCGGGTGAACTGGCGCGCGTGGTGAAAAAGTTAAAACCGAAGCGACTCGTGTTGACCGAGCCGGGCGAGTGGCGGGTATGGCGCGCGCTGGAGGCCGCTGCGGGCGAATCCGGCGTGCCGTTGGAGGTGCGGGTGGACCGGCATTTCTTCGCGAGCATCGCGGATTTCAAACAACACTCGCTCGGCCGAAAGCAGTTCCGGCTGGAGTTCTTTTATCGCGAGCTCCGCCGCCGCCACGCCGTGCTGCTCGACTCGCAAGGCGAGCCCGAGGGCGGCCAGTGGAACTACGATCACGATAATCGCGGTAGTTTCCCGAAGGGTGGCCCCAAAGAAGTGCCGGCGCCGCTGACTTTCGCGCCGGACGCCACGACGCGGGAAGTGCTGGAGCTGGTCGCCAGGCGTTTCGCGGGCCACCCAGGGAAACTCCAGGCCTTTGACTGGCCGGTGACGCCGGTGGATGCCCGGCGGGCGCTGGATGATTTTATCGCGCACCGTCTGGCGGATTTCGGGCAATACCAGGACGCGATGTGGACAAAAGAGCCCTGGCTCTACCACTCGCGACTCTCGGCGGCGATGAACCTGAAGCTGCTCGATCCGCGCGTCGTGGTGGCGGAGGCCGAGCGGGCGTATCGCGAAGGGGCGGGACGCGTTTCGCTCGCGAGCGCGGAAGGATTTATCCGCCAGATCCTCGGCTGGCGCGAATACGTGCGCGGCATCTACTGGCACTTCATGCCCGACTACGCGCTGAAAAACGCCCTCGGTGCGAAAGAGCCGCTGCCGGCGTTTTACTGGACAGGCGACACGGAGATGGCCTGCCTGCGCGACGCCATCGGGCAGACTCTCGATTACGGCTACGCGCACCACATCCAGCGCCTCATGGTCACGGGGCTTTACTCACTCTTGCTGGGGGTCGATCCAAGCAAAACCCACGAGTGGTATCTGGCGGTGTATGTGGATGCGGTGGAGTGGGTGGAGCTGCCCAACACCCTCGGCATGTCGCAGTATGGCGACGGCGGCATCATGGCCTCGAAGCCCTATGCGGCGACCGGCAAATACATCCAGCGCATGAGCAACTACTGCACGGGGTGTCGCTTCGATCCGGCGAAGTCCACCGGGGCGGACGCCTGCCCGTTTACGACCCTGTATTGGGGTTTTTTGCTGCGTCATGAACGTGTGCTGGCCGCCAATCAGCGCATGGCTTTGCAGGTGAAAAATCTGGCGCGGCTCAGCGCCGACCAGCGTCGGGAAATCACGGCCCAGGCAGAACGGATTAAGAAAAACGGCGGCAGACCTGCGTCCTCCGGTGGCCAAAACACGCTTGGTCTGTAGAGTGGCTGCGGACCATGGCGAAAATGCGCAAAAAATCCGATCTGCCGACCAAGCTCTGCGCGGTCTGCTCGCGCCCCTTTTCCTGGCGTAAAAAATGGGAGAAAGTGTGGGCGGAGGTGAAGTATTGCTCCGATGCATGCCGGATGCGACGAGGTGGCGGCGGCGGGGGTGAAACCAGTCGATGAAGACAAGCACCCTCACTTTTACGACGAAGCTGCCGGCGACGGCGGCGCAGGCCTTTGCCTGGCACGAAAGACCGGGCGCGCTTGAGCGTCTAATGCCGCCCTGGGAGCGGGCCGAGCTGCTGGAGCGTTCGGGAGAAGGCTTGAAAACCGGAGCGCGTGTCACGCTGCGCACCAAGGTCGGGCCCTTCAGCCTCGACTGGGTGGCGGAGCACCGCGACTACGAGCCGGGCAGGTTGTTTCGCGACGTGGCCCTGAGCGGCCCTTTCGCATGCTGGGACCACTGTCATAGTTTTACGGATACGAACGACGGCGGCTGCGAACTCACGGACCGGGTGGAGTATGCCTTGCCGGGCGGAGCGTTCGGCCGGGTGGTGGCGGGCGGCTATGTGCGGCGCAAGCTGGAGGCGATGTTCGCCTACCGGCACGCCGTCACGCGGGAGGACCTGTGTTTCGCCCGCGACCATGCGGAGGCGACGCCGCTGCGCGTGCTGGTGAGCGGCGCGTCGGGTCTGGTGGGGCGGGCGCTGGTGCCGTTTCTTAGCACGCAAGGACACGAAGTGCTGCGGCTGGTG
Organism: Verrucomicrobiota bacterium; assembly: GCA_041179405.1. Lineage (GTDB taxonomy): Bacteria > Verrucomicrobiota > Verrucomicrobiia > Opitutales > Opitutaceae > IMCC26134_A. The sequence continues at coordinate 67 of JBEGTN010000176.1, read as the reverse complement.
CGCCGGCCGGCGCGGACGGCGGACGAAGTGTTTTGGAACCCGGAGCGAGGTCTGCTGGATTTAGGCG
>JBEGTN010000175.1:0-6485 GCA_041179405.1 Verrucomicrobiota bacterium | reverse complement strand
GGGCGCGGGCATAGATTTCAGCCACCGGCAGTGCCGCCACTTCGATCTCCTCGTCGGCATCCCAGGCCAGGGGCTCGGTAAGCCGGCATTGCTCGACAAGAACGATGTGGCAGCGATTGGCCATGAATGCGGGATTGGGATGCACACTGGCAAGCAACCGCGCCCGCGTGCCGGTGTAACCAGTCTCCTCGGCTAGCTCACGCACACCCGCCACGACCGGATCTTCGCCGGCCTCAATCACGCCGCCAGGGATCTCCCACGAGGTCGCGTTGATGCCGTAGCGAAACTGGTTCACCAGCACGAGCCGGTCATCCACGGTGTGGGCGATCACGTTCACCCAATCGGGTGCGGCCACGACCACGAAATCCTTCCTCGTCCCGCGACGCGGGTGATGAAACGGCACGCTCTGCAGGGAGAGAATCCGCGTCTGCGCGATCAAGGCGGGGTCTCCACGCTCCCACGCCGTGGGGCTGGAATCTGGTTTGTATTCGGAATCGAGTGACATGGGCAAAAAAAACCTCCCGTCGAATTTCGACGGGAGGTTGAATTAAAAACTATGCAAGCAGGGAGTAACTTACTTCTTGGGGAGCTTGACCTTCTGGCCGACCTTGAGGGCGGTCCAATTCACGCCCGGATTGACAGCAATAAGATCGGGCAACGACACGCCTTTGGCGCGAGCGATCTTGGCCCCGGTGTCACCACCGACGACAACATACTCATCAGGACCGGCGACAGCAGGTCCGGCCTTGGGGTCTTTGGGATCCTTGGCGGCGGCCTTGGGCTTGGTGGCGGCCTCTTGAATTTTAACGATCTCGCCGTTGATGCGGGTGATCTCGCCGGCGACCTGACCGAAGGCATCCTGCGTGGAGCGTTGAAGTCCGCTGATCTGGGTCTTGGCGCCTTCAGCCGCAGAGCTGGCAGCGGAAGCAGTGGACTCGATGGCGGCCACTTTGGTGACTTGCTCCTCTTGGAACGCCTGATTGGCAGCCTTCATCTTGGACACTTGGACCAAGCCGATGATGGCAAGAATAAGGGCAATCAAGCCCGCAATAAGGCCTGCGAAAGGCAGGTAGCTGGTGTTGTTTTCGCGTGAGATCGTGTCCATGAAGAGAAAGTTACAGGCTCATGGCTACGGAGCAGGTTTCGGAGATTCAAGCAGAGACTGGTTGCTCCGCATAAAAACTCTCGGTCCGTCGGCAAGTGGTCGGGGCGATAGGATTCGAACCTACGACCTCCTGGTCCCAAACCAGGCGCTCTACCAGGCTAAGCTACACCCCGCACTCACTTGCAGGGGCGTAACAGGGAGGGGTCATTCGACCAAGTCAATGATTGCATTCATCAACTTTTAATAAACTTTTCGAAAGCACACCAAATTAACGCAAATTAGTTGCCTGCACCTAAACCTGTATAAAAAACGAAACCCGCCGTTTGGGGCCACGGCGGGCTCGTCGAGTGTCTCCCAGAACCAAGGGAGAAAGGGGGAAAGTGTGTTGTTTACTTTGCCGGGGTGGCGATAGCGGCGGGTAACGGAAGCGTATCGCGAAGCTGAGCCGCGCGCTGCCCCCAGAAACCAGTGGCGTCGTTACTAATCACCATATCGGTCCAACGTGTGGCCTCGGCGGTTTGCCCGGCGTCACGCGAAAGCTCGGCGAGGTGATAGGCCGACTCGGCGCGAAGAGCGCGAGGCAGCTTGGTGTCGTTCGCGATCGCCTGCAAAGCGGAGGACGCGGAAGCATCCTTGGCTTGGAGCAAAGACATAGCCGCACCCAGGCGTGCACGGGAAGCGAGCGGATCGGCACCGAGGAGTTTCACGGCTGCGGTGTAATCCGTCTGGGCCGCAGAGTATTTGCCAGCGGCATAGGACTCGTCAGCCAAGCGGAGATGCGCCAGACCAGAAAGCGGAAGCGTGGGATAAGTCGTGGTGAAGGCTTGCAGCTGGGCGGTGCCGCTAGCAGCGGCATACTCGGCAATGATAGCTTTGTTACGCTGAGCCGCGAAATAGTCGAAAGCGCCTTTGCCCACGATGGCCAAAATCAAGACGACCAGGACGACCAAAACCGTGCGGGAATTCTTTTCCCAGAATATCGCGAGCCTATCTTCAAAACTGAGCGCGAGATAGTTGTCGTCAATTTTGATCAAATTGCGGTCGTCGCCAGCGGGAGTAATGGGAGCAGTTTCAGCCATGCGTTTATAAGTGAAGGGCGTTTAGGAAAACACCCCCGCCTCACTCCGTAAAGCCGCGAATTTTATTTTCTTAAATTACTCCAATTGAGGTATTTAAATTACATTCACGACGTTAAAACACGCAACCCACTGTCAATCAAATACAACCGTCCTCTTTCCGTAGACAAGCACTCGATTTTCGAGATGAACCCGCACCGCCTGCGCCAAGACCGTGCGCTCCAAATCGCGACCCATGCGGATCAAATCCGGCACATCGTGACGATGCGTCACCCGAGATACGTCCTGCTGGATGATGGGGCCGTCATCGAGCACAGCGGTCGCGTAATGGGCGGTGGCTCCAATCAGTTTTACCCCGCGCTCATAAGCTTGATGATAAGGTTTGCCGCCCGCAAATGCCGGCAAGAACGAATGATGAATGTTGATCACCGGTTTCGCCCAGCGACTCAAAAACTCCGCTGACAACACCTGCATGTAGCGGGCAAGCACAACGAGATCGACGCCAAGCTTGGCGAGCAACTCGAGCTGGCTCGCCTCAACCTCCGACTTGGTGGCGGCCGTCACCGGCAGATGGTAGTAAGGCAGACCATATCCACGGGCCGATGCCTCGAGATCCTGATGATTGGATACGACCGCCACGATGTCGCATGCAAAGTCGCCGGTCTTCCACCTCAACACGAGATCGTGGAAACAATGATCGAACTTGGAGACGAACAAAGCCACGCGGGCGCGCCGACCACTTGGCGCGAACGTGATGTGCATGCCCAGCTCGGCCGCAAACGCCGAGAAAGCCGCCGCCTCACCGGCGGCATCGGGGCCAGCCGGCACCCATTCCACTCGCTGGAAAAAAACTCCGCTCTCCATATCGCGATGTTGATCGGCGTGAAGAATATTGCCGCCTCGGGCAAATATCCATCCTGCGACGCGGGCGACGAGTCCGGGTTGATCGGGGCCGTGGAGCAGAGCGACGTGGGCGGATTGCATGGTGTGAAAGCCTTCTGACGTGCGACAAGCATACATCGGGGTGCAAGCTTCTTGTCGCGAACACCAGGGCCTCCGACTATAAATTTGAAATGAATTACTACTAGCATGACGCACACCTTCCTTCTAGTTTGGGCGCGCATGAAACCCACCCGTATACTCCCCACCCTGATCAGCAGCCTCGCTCTCGCCGCCGCCGTCACCACGGCCAAGGCAGATGCGATATTCCAATTCGGCGGATTCGCACCGGATCTCCAGCTCATCGATGCCAACTCCAACGTGAGCGGCCTCCGCATCGATATCGTTTACGGCGAAAACGCCAATGTGACCGGCGTCGACCTCGGCGTCGTAAACAGCACTACAGGCGACTTCACCGGCTTCGGCTATGCCATCGGCGCCAACCTCGTCGAAGGCAATGCCACCGGCATCCAGTGGAGCTGGCTCTACTCGCACACCGGCGGTGACTTCACCGGCTGGCAGTCCGGCATCGTTGCCCGCGCCAGCGGAGCTGGCTCCGCCGGTTTTCAATCAGGCTGGGTCAACCTTGTCGAAAAAGACTTCACCGGCCTGCAGTGGGGTCTGGTGAATCACGCTGAGTCCTTCAAGGGCCTGCAACTTGGCTTCGTCAATATGGCTGAGCACCTCGACGGCCTCCAGATCGGCTTGGTGAACTACGCCGGCAACTCCGACCTCTACAAGATCCTGCCCATCGTCAACTGGCACTTCTAAATCCGCGCGGCGAGCTGCCTCTCCGAGGAAACTCGCAGCCAATTCCAGCCCGGCCAGCCTCACGGTTGCCGGGCTTTTTCACGTCCCTGTTTCCAACCACATCCCCTACTCACAAGCTCAGTAATCAACCCGCAAGCGGAGGAACCGCCGCGGCTGATCGGCAAGCGGGACGGAGTCGGTAAACACCACCAAGCCGGCGAGGTTCGCCGCGCCTGTGCTCGGATTGCCTTCGACCGCAAGAGCAGTCCAGGGTCCGCCGGGTTCGTTGCTGGCCTCAACAGTGTAAACCAAAGCGGGATCAGCGACACGGGGAAAAGCGAAGGTCAGCGCACCGTTAACGACTTCGATGCTTATGGGCGAGGAACCCGGCTGGGTCGGATCACCGACGGTGGCGTATTCGAGCAAGTTCGCCAGTCCGTCGCCGTCCGCATCGCTTAGCGGAGCGGCGGCTTCGCCGGAGAGAGCGTGCGCCTCGGCCCAAAGTTCGTAACCTGTCTTGGCCACGAAGGTCGCGACCAAGCTGCGATCAGCGTCCATCGTAACCGTGGTAACAGCGGCGGACGGATCAAGCGGAACTGCACCCGACCAGCCGGTGAACCGCCAGCCGCCCGCCGGCACGGCGGAGATCGGCACCGTCATGCCTTCATCGAAGGTGCCCGCACCTGAGGCCGCACCGCCCTCCGCCGGAAAAGCAGCGAGCGTAAGCGTGAAACGTCGGGGCTGGATCACCAAAGTGCCGCTGGCCGCGCCTTGGTAATTCGGATCGCTGACCGTTGCCGACACCGCATAGCTGCCGACCGCCACGGGGACGATCCCGACGCCGTCGTAAGTAACGGTCACCGCAAGATTGGCGGGATTCGTGATAATGCCCGCCGGCTTCGGCTGGCCGTCGTAAGTCTGGATAAGGTTGCTCAAGGTGACGGTGGCGGAAGCGGGATTCACCGTCACGGACGCGGTGGCGGTATAGTTGCCACTCGTAGCAACAACCGTAAACGGACCACCGGCGGCAACCGCACTGAAAACACCGGATGTCCCGATGATGCCGCCACCGCTCGCACTCCAACCGAATGAGCCCGGCTGAGTCGCGAGTGCGAGGCCGAACTGGTCCAACACGGTGGCAGTAAAAGCCTGTTGTCCGCCCACCGTCACACTGGCCGCAGCCGGGGCGACATCGAGACCCGACGCAATGGACAGCACACGGACATTAACCACCCCTGAAGCAGCCAGCCCAAGGGCATCGCGCACGGTCACCGTGACCGCGTAGTCGCCACTACCCTCGAACGTGGCCGAGGTATTCTTGGCCGCGTTCATGGCATTGCTGCTGAACGACACAGGAGGAGCGGACGCGGAAACGGCGGACCACGTGTAAGTGACCAGACCTTCGCCACCATCGTCGGTGGCGGTGACACTCAGCGCGGTGGACGTGCCTCGGACGACGTAATACAATGTCCCGTCCGGATCAGTGACGGTCTCCACGGACGAGGACACAGGGCCCGCGGTGATGGTCGGTGCGTAGTTGACCGCGCCGCCTCCGATCAAAGCGACACTGTCCACATACCACCCCGCACCTGAAGTAGAGGAATCGGTGGCGAGGAGCCAGCGGGCGCGAAGCGTGTGGCCGGCATACTTGGCGGTGTCGGTAAGGTTAAGAATGGTTTCGATAAAACCACCGCTGCTGCCCGACCAGGCACGCAACCCGGCGAAGTCGGACCGGTTGTTTGGGTTGCCGCTTTGGGACAAGGTGGTCGTGTAACCGTTGCTGGCAAAAGATGCTCCCGAGCCACTGGCCAAGACATCATACCAAGCCCCGCCATCGACTGAAAATTCGAGCCGACCGCCATCGCGGGCGCTTTGCAGATCGAAGCGATGCCAGAACTTGAATTGCAGGCCCGTCGCGGCCGCAGGCACGGCGATGGCCGGCGTCGAAAGGTTGCAAGTGGTTTTGGTGGCCGGGGCGGAGACGAAATAGGACTTCACCGGGCTGTAGCTTTGGGCGGTGGAGATCGCCCAGGCGTTGCTACCGGTGGTCGCCTGCGAGGTCCAGCCGCTCACGGTGCCATCGAAGCTCTCGCTCCAGAGCGCACTTTGGATCGTGAACGCGGCGGCCAAAGTGTAAGTTTCGGCATCGGCGTTGATCGCCACCACGTTCCAGACGCCGACGGGCGCGGCAGCCAGGTTCAGCTGGCCGACGAGGGTATCGTTAACCAGCTGAAGACCGGTGGCGGTGGCATCGGCGGCTCCGGCACGGCGGAGTTTGACGACGGTGGAAGTGTTAAAGCCGGTGCCGGTGAGCGTAAAACTTACGCCGCCGGGGAGCGCGCTGGCGGGGCTGATGGAGGCGATCGTAAGCGGCGGAGGCGGAGGGGCCACATTGGCCGCGCCGGTGATCAACAGCGCATAACGTTGTTCGCTGTTGGTGAGCGTGCCGGTAAGACTAACCACGCAACGGTAAACCCCGGCGGCGGGCGGGGCTGCGAGGTAAACCTGCTCGACGTTGTCGGTGGTGTTTTTCCCGGTCGTCGCGGGCAGGTCCATCGCCGCCTGCGTCCAAGTGCCGACAAAAGGCATGACGTAAGGCAGATACGCGGCTCCGC
>JBEGTN010000174.1:0-2812 GCA_041179405.1 Verrucomicrobiota bacterium | reverse complement strand
AGCCCGGCCTGAAGCGCTACTGGATCCCGAGCACGCCACTGAGCGCGGTCTTCGGCAGCGACCTCGCCGACTACTGGTTTCCCGTGACGCAGGGCGGCGACGTGGCGTTTTTCTACGGCGTGTTAAAACTGCTCTTCGAGCGCGGCCTCGCCGACGAAACCTTCCTGCGCGAACACGTGGCCGCCGCCTCGGTGGAGACCCTGCGCGCGGCGTGCGCGGCGCAGTCGCTGGCCGAGTTTGCCAAACGCGCGGGCGTGAAGCCGGAAACCATCGAGGACTTCGCCGGGCTGGTCGGCGGAGCGAAGCGCGGCGTGGTGGTCTGGAGCATGGGCCTCACGCAATCGCCGACCGGCGCGGACGGCGTGCGTATGGTGCTAAACCTTGCGCTGGCGCGCGGCTGGATCGGTCGCGAAGGGACAGGCGTGGTGCCGATCCGCGGACACTCCTCGGTGCAGGGCGGCGGCGAGATGGGGTGCTACTCCACGGCGCTGCCCGGCGGCGTGGCGATCACGCCGGAAAACATCGCGAAATTGGAGGCGCATTACGGCTTTCCGATCCCGCCGATCAAAGGCTACACCACGCCGCAAATGCTGGAGGCGGCGCATCGCGGCCAGCTCGACGTGCTCTATGCGTTGGGCGGAAATTTTCTGCGCACCCTGCCTGATCCCGATCACGTGCGTGAGGCGCTGGCGCGCACGCCGGTGCGTATCCACCAGGACATTATTCTCGTGGATCAGATGTTCATCGAACCGCCGGCCGGTGGCGAGGTGTGGCTGCTCCCCGCGCAGACGCGCTACGAGCAGGAGGGCGGCGGGGTGGAGACGAGCACCGAGCGCCGCGTGATGTTCTCGCCGGAGATTCCCCGCGCGGTGGGCGAGGCGCGGGCGGAGTGGCGCATTCTGCGCGACCTCGCGGCGGCGGCGTGGCCGGAGCGCGCGTCGAGGCTGGGCTGCGAGAGCGGGCAGGCGATCCGCGAGGAAATCGCGCGGGTGGTGCCCTTCTACACTGGCATCGAGAAACTCGGCGCGACCGGCGACTCGTTTGTCTATGGCGGGCCGCACCTCTGCCCGGACGGAGATTTTCCGCTGCCCGATGGACGCGGACGCATGACGGCCCCGCGCCTGCCGGCGGCGCGCCCGCAGGACGGCACGTTTTTCGTGAGCACGCGGCGCGGCAAACAGTTCAACACCCTCATTTACGCCGAGGTGGATCCGCTGAACGGCGCGCCCCGCGACGCGGTGTTGATGAACGAGGAGGACGCCGCCGCGCGCGGCCTGCTGGACGGCGACAACGTGGTGTTGAAAAACAAGCGCGGCGTTTTCGCGGGTCGCGTTCATCTCGCTCCGCTCACGCGCGGCGATTTGCAAGTGCATTGGCCGGAGGGCAACCACCTGCTCGACCGCGACGCGCGCGACGCCTGGAGCGATACGCCGGACTACAACGCGCGGGTGACGCTGGAGAAAGTCGCCACGTGAGCGCGTCCCCGACGAAGACGGTGAAGTTGGCGGTGAAGGAACTCGGTGCAAGCGACCTTGCGGCGGAGCGCGAGGACGTGGTGGCGGTGGAGGAGCCGCTGGAGATCCGCGTGGCGGGGCGCGGCATCGCGGTGACGATGCGCACGCCGGGGCACGACCGGGAGCTGGTCGCGGGCTTTTTGCTGACCGAGGGCGTGGTGCGCGCGGCGGAGGATTTGCTCGACGTGTATGCGTGTCGCGACCTGCCGTTCGGGCAGGAAGGCAACGTGGTGGAGGCGGTGTTGTCGAAAGAGGCGCGGGCGCGCTTCGATCCGGAGCGGCTGACGCGGCACGTGTTCACGGCGTCGAGCTGCGGCTTGTGCGGCAAGGCGACGATCGCGGCGCTGGCGGGCGTGCTACCGCCATTGTGCAGCGCAGCGGCGGGCGAGGCAGGGCGATTTGCGCGGGCGGAGATCGGGGCGTGGCCGGAGCGGCTGCGCGCGGCGCAGCCGGGATTTGGCGCGACGGGCGGGCTGCATGCGGCGGCGCGGTTTTCGGCGCGGGGGGAGTTGCTTGCGGTGCGGGAGGATGTCGGGCGGCACAACGCCCTCGATAAACTGATCGGCGCGGCGCTATGGGCGGGCGAGACGCCGCTGGCGGGCGACGCGGTGCTGGTGAGCGGGCGGCTGAGTTTTGAGCTGGTGCAAAAATGCTGGGCGGTGGGCGTGCCCCTGCTGGCAGGCATCGGCGCGCCGTCGAGCCTCGCGGTGGAGACCGCTCAGGCGGCGGGCATGACGTTGGTGGGTTTTTTGCGCGCGGACCGGGCGAATGTTTACACGGGGGCGGAGCGGTTGGGGTAGGAAACTTTGTAGAAGCGAGGGCGGGAGTTTGACGCAAAGATTCTCGTGGGTGCCGATGCGCTTTCCTTGCGGCGATGATATTTGTCGGTTCTGTTGCGAGCCACGTTTTCCGAACGCTCTTGTTTAGACCAAGTGCGTCACCCGCACACAGCCCCACTTGTGGTTGAGGTAATCGGCGACGAGGCGGCGGTGGCAGTGGTGGGGTTGGTCCTCACTGCACAGCAGGCATCCCCCATCAAGTAAAGCGGGGGGGATCGCCTTTTCGATCTGGCGACGTTCCATGAGGGCGAGAAATTTTTCTTCATACACCTCCCAATCGCCCCCGTTCTTCTTGTAGTCGTCGAGGATATCCTGGGTCGGGGCGAGCTTTGGCTCGTGCACGTAGTCGATGCCGCCGATTTGTTTTAGAAAATACTGGAGGTCATCTTTTTTGCTGAAACCGGCGAGTTGCGACACGTTGTTTAGCCGCACGTCGATGACACGCTTCACGCCGGAGCG
>JBEGTN010000173.1:0-2655 GCA_041179405.1 Verrucomicrobiota bacterium | reverse complement strand
AGCGACTCGAGCCCGCTTCGTCGCGCCTCCTCCCGTTCGCCTACCACCGCCTCGCCGCGTTGCAGATTCAACACCCCGAGCTTCCGCGCCTCGCTGGCGTGCTCCGCCATGCCTGGGCGGACAACCTTTCCCGCCGCCACAAACTCGCCCCCGTCCTCGCACAGCTCGACCGCGCCGGCATCCCGCACCTCTTGCTCAAAGGCGCCCCGCTCGCCTTCGCCACCTACCCGAATCCCGGCGCGCGGCCGATGGACGACGTGGATGTGCTCGTGCCCCTCGCCCGCGGCCGCGAGGCGCTTGCGCTGTTCGTAGGCGACGGAGGCGCGTTATTGCAAAACGCCCTGCCGCCCCCGCCCGCCGACCCGTCCGCGCCGGACCCGATGCTCTTCAAACACGGCTGCGCGTTGCAAACCGCCTCCGGCCTCCACCTCGACCTGCATTGGTTCGCCCTCGCCGATTGCTGCCAACCCGGCGCGGACGACGGTTTCTGGGCGCGTCGCCGCCCGCTGCCCGGTGTCGGCTCCGCCTGGCAACCCGCGCCGGAGGATAATTTTCTCCACCTCTGCGTTCACGGCCTGCGAGCCAACCCCGTGCCCTCCATCCGCTGGATCGCGGATACCGTGCTGTTGCTCCGCGCCCACGAGACAACCTTCGACTGGGCTCTTTTGCTCGCCGAGGCCCGCCGCCGCCGGCTGCTCGCGCCCTTGCGCCACGCGGTGGACTACCTCACCACGGAATTCGATGCGCCAGTGCCGACCGACTGGCTGGAGCGCATTCGCGCCGAGCCGCTTACCCGGCTCGAACGCGCCGCCCACCGGGGCAACGTCCGCTCGGATTTCGCGGGCCAGTTCGCCGCCACCTGGCTGCGCTACCGCCGCAGCTCGGCCCGCCTTGGCACCCTGCGCGCGCTCGTCGGTTTTCCGAACTATCTGCGCCACGCCTGGGGCCACATTAGCCTTCGCCGCGTGATCATCCACATCGTCCGCCGCGCCCTCCGTCGCGGCCAGAAGCCATGAACCGGTCCGACGCTCCCGCCTCGCGCGGCATCGTGCTCGTCACCGGCGCGGCGGGACGCATCGGACGCGAGACGGGGCGGGCGCTCCTGGCCGATGGCTGGACGGTGCGCGGTTGCGATCTGCGCCCGCTGGCGGATGCCGGCTTTCCGATCACGGTCGCCGATTTGCGCGATCCGGCGGTGCCGCCGCGTCTCTTGCGCGGCTGCACCGCGCTGGTCCACCTCGCTTGCCATGCCCACGACTCGGGTGCGCCCGTCTTCGAGGAGAACACCGCGCTGGACGAGGCTGTGCTCCGGGCCGCCGTGGACGCCGGCGTGCGCACGCTCGTATTTGCCAGCTCGATACACATTGTCGGCATGGCCGGGCGCTTTGCGCCGTCCGCCTTGCCGCTGGACGGCCGCGTGCCCGCCCGCCCCGGCGACGCCTACGAACGCGCCAAGGCCGCCACCGAGGAGCGTCTGATCGGCCTGGCCGGGGAGAGGCCTGATCTCGGTCTGGTGGCGCTGCGTTTCCCTTGGATCGTGCCGCCCGAAGACCGCGCCGCCGTGCGGCGGCGTCATAATGTCGGCCTCCAGCGTCCGACCGCGTTCACTTTTCTCCCGTTGGAACAGGTCGGCGGGGTCGTTGCGGCCGTGCTCCGGGCAGCGCCCGTCGGCTACCGCTGCTACCTGCCGGCGGCGCGCGAGAACTTGCTCTGGATGTCGCCACAGCGGGTGCGCGCCTTGCACTACCCGGACTTGCCCGCCCTCTCCGCGCCCGCCCTGGCCCATGACACCGCGCTGGAAAATGACACCGGCTGGCGGCCCGCGCCGGTGCCCTGGCGACCGCTCTTCCCCGGTGCGCTCGGCACGCTGGAAAAAATCCGCCGACGCCTCCGCACCCTCGGCCGCCGCTTCCGCGAGCTCGGCCCGCGCCCGCCGATGATCGCCGAAGCGAGCCTGTTGTTCCTCGCCGCCGCCCGGCTCGGCGAAGGCCCCTGCTGGGACGTCGCGCGGGCGCGCCTGCTCTGGGTCGATGTGCCGGCGGGCACGGTGCATCGCTTCGACCCCATCACCGGCCGCGACGAGGCGATCGTGGTCGGCGATAGCGCCTCGACTGTGGTGCCCGTCGGCGGCGAACGCGTGCTGGTGGCGCGCCGCGATTCGCTCGCGTGGGTGGACTTCGCCACGCGCACCGTGGAGCCGCACGCGGCGGGGCGTTTCGAGGGGCCGCCGAACCGGCTCAACGACGGCAAATGCGACTCCGCCGGCCGGCTCTGGATCGGCTCGATGAACCTCCCCTTCCGCCAACGCACCGGCGCGCTCTTCCTCGTGCATCCCGACGGCCGGGTGGAGCGCAAACTCGAAGGCGTGCTCTGCTCCAACGGCCTCGGCTGGTCCGCCGACGGCCGCACGCTCTACTACATCGACAGCGGCAACCGTGCGCTCGAAGCCTTCGCGTTCGACCCCGCCTCCGGCTCGCTCGGCGCGCGCCGCACGGTGGTGCGTTTCCCCGTCCGCCTCGGCACGCCCGACGGACTTGCGCTCGACGAGGACGGGGCAGTGTGGGTGGCGCTCCACGGCGGCGGCGCGGTCGCCCGGGTGGACGCCGTGCGCGGCCGCATCACCGGCTTGATCCGGGTGCCTACCACGAACGTGAC
>JBEGTN010000172.1:0-3755 GCA_041179405.1 Verrucomicrobiota bacterium | reverse complement strand
AAGACCGATGTCTTCGGCTCGACCGAGGCCGTGCGCCACGTGCTCGAAGGCATTAAGAGCAACAAAGTCACCCTCGAGGTCGTCTCCACCGACGTCGGCCTTATCGGCAAGAACGATGTCCTCATGGCCGGCACCGGCGGCGCCGTCATCATCGGCTTCAATACCAAGCTCGAAAACGGCGTCACCCCGCTCGCCAAACATCACGGCGTGCGTATCGAGACCTTTGGCATCATCTATGAACTCGCCGACAAGGTGAAGGAGATGATGGCCGACCTGCTCGATCCCGATCTCAAGGAAAACAAGCTCGGTGCCGCCGAGGTCCGCGCCACCTTCCCGGTCGGCAAGGGTTTCGTCGCCGGCTGTCTTGTCACCGAAGGCAAGATCACCCGCAACGCCAACGCCCGTGTCCGCCGCAAGAAGGACATCGTGGACGAGGGCAAGATCGACACCCTCAAACGCTTCAAGGACGACGCCAACGAGGTCCGCGCCGGCCTCGAGTGCGGTATCCGCCTCGGCGATTTCAACGGCTACGAAGTCGGTGACGTCATCGAGGTTTACGAGATCCAAAAGGTTCGCGCCTCGCTCTGATCCATCTGCCGCTAGCCACTGCGCGCTAGCGGCGGGTCTCCTGCCATGTCCACCCGCACCCTACGCGTAAACGAGTTAATCCAGCGCGAGCTGAGCAATCTGCTCCGCCGGAAATACAACAACGACGCCGCGTCCGTCACTATCACTGCGGTAGAGGTCACTCCCGATGTCCGGCAGGGCAAGGTGTTCGTCGCCATCACCGGCGACGATGAACTCGCCGCCGACCGCCTCCGCTGGCTGCGCAAGCACGCCCAGGAGCTGCGTTTCGCCCTCGGTGATATCATCATTCTCAAGCACATGCCCGTGCTCACCTACGAGCTCGACCTCGCTACCGACCGTGGCAACCGCATCCTTGGCCTGCTCGACGAAATCGCGGCCAAGGAAAAGTCCGCCGCGCCGAAGCCGTCCGACTCGTCCGCACCGTGAGTCTGGTGTATCCGCAGTTTAAAGACGCTTTTGCGCGCCTGCTCGCCTCGTGCGCGGGGCGTCGGGTGGTAGTGCTTGGGCATGCCCGACCCGATGGCGATTGCACCGGCTCGCAAGTCGCCTTGACCCGCGCGCTCCGTCTCCTCGGGCTCGATGTCGTTTGCGCCAACCCCGATCCCGTGCCGCGTCGCCTGCGGTTTCTCGTCGCCGACACGCCGTTTGTGTCATTGGAGACCGCTATCGCTGAAGGACGTGCGGCCATCTATGTTGATTGCGCCGATGCCCGCCGCGCCACTGAGCGCTTCGCCGCCGCCTTTCCCGAGCCCATCGCGTGCATCGATCATCATCTATCCAACGTAGGCTTCGCCGGGATCAATATTATCGATACCGGCTCTGCCGCCACCGGTGAGATCCTTGCCGGTCTTTTGCTGGATGCCGGGCTGCCATTCGATGCTCCGGCTGCAATGGCGCTCTATACCGGAATCGCGACTGACACGGGCCAGTTTCGCTTCGCCGCCACAACCCGACGCACTTTCCTTCTCTCCGCCGAGCTCGTCTCACGCGGAGCTGATCCGGCGCGCATGGGACTCGAACTTTATGAGCAGGAAAGCCTCGGAAAGCTTCGGTTGCTGCAACACTTTCTCGCGTCGCTCGAGTTGAGCTGCGACGGACGTGTATGCATCGGCGTGGTTTCCGAAGAAGTGTATCGGCAAACCGGCACCGGCCCGGAAGACGTCGAAGGCGTGGTTGACTACGCCCGTTCCATTGAAGGCGTGGAGATAGGCGTTTTCGTCGAGCTTCGCGAAGGGGCGATCAAGGCCAGTTTGCGTGCCAAGGATGCGGCTTTCAGGGTTGATCGCATCGCAGCCGAATTCAATGGAGGCGGTCATGCCTGCGCCGCCGGGTTGAACGTTAAAAACGAGAGCCTCGAATCCTTTTTGCCCCGCCTAAAAGCCCTGCTCTGCGCCCGTATCGAGACCGTTGTCGCCGCACGCAATCCCTCCCGCTGATGATCACGCCAAAACAGGAACTCGATGGCGTGCTGCTCATCGACAAACCCACCGACCACACCTCCCATGATGTGGTGGCCCGCCTTCGCGGCATCCTTCGGATGAGCCGCATCGGACACGCCGGCACCCTCGATCCTATGGCCACCGGTTTGCTCGTCATCCTCGTGGGCAAGGCGACCAAGCTCTCCCAGTATCTCATGAGCGTGGACAAGGGATACATCGGCACGATCAAGCTCGGCCAGACAACCAACACGCAGGACGCGGAGGGCGAAGTATTGGAGACCCGGCCCGTGCCGGAATTTAACGAGGATCAAATTCGCGCCGCCCTGCGCGGCATGGTGGGGGATCAATACCAGATGCCGCCCATGTTTTCCGCGATCAAGATCAAGGGACAGCCCCTTTATAAGGCCGCCCGCGCCGGTGAGGAAGTGGAGCGCGAGGCGCGATTTATCAGGGTGAAACGTTTCGATCTCATGCGCTGGACCGCCCCGGACGAACTCGATTTCGAGGTCGATTGCACCAAGGGAACCTACGTGCGCACGCTGGCCCACGACCTCGGGCAAAAACTTGGTTGCGGCGCACACCTCAAGGCCTTGCGTCGCACCTATTCCGGCGCCCTCAGGATCGAGCGTGCGGTCACGCTCGAACAGTTGCAGAAAATGTCCCCCGTGGAAGTGTCTGCAGCCCTCGTCCCTGCGCACGAGGCCGTCCCCAGCACGGTCGTGGGGTGAGCGTTGCACTGCTACCGCACGCCGGTTAATTTTTTCGCCGCAAATCAAACCGTGAACACAGGCACCGTTTACACTGGTTTAGATCAAGCGGCGGATTTGACGGCTCGTCGCCCGCTGCATCTGGCCATAGGCATGTTTGACGGCGTTCATCTCGGCCATCGTGCGGTGATCGAGGCGGCGGTGCGCTCGGCGCGTCGCAGCGGAGGACTCGCGGCGGTGCTCACCTTTGATCCGCATCCCAGCCGTCTTTTTCGTCCGGATGATCCGGTGCGACTCATCATGGCCCGGGAGCAACGGGTGGCGGCCCTGCTCGCGCTCGGGGTGGCGGCGGTGATTGTGCAGCCCTTTGACGCCTGCTTCGCCTCGCTCGAGGCAGAAAATCTGATTCCCTATCTCCGGGCGCGGCTTGGGGGGCTTCACACGATTTACGTAGGTGAAAATTGGCGTTTCGGGCGCGGCCGCCGCGGTGATGTGGCGCTGCTCGTGGCGGAGGCCAGGAACGCCGGTCTACACGTCGTGAGCGCGCCGCGTATCAACGGCGACGGCGAACCCATCAGCAGCACACGTATCCGGTTTTTACTGACAGAAGGACGGATTGATGCGGCGAACGTGTTGCTCGGTGCGGCCTACACCAGCAACGGAGTGGTGCGGACGGGAAAGCAGCTCGGTCGCACGATTGGGTTTCCCACGCTTAATCTGGGTTGGGAACCGGATCTCAAGCCGAAGTTTGGTGTATATGCGGTGAAAGTGGCCGCCCTCGAGGCACCACACGGCGAATCCCTGCCGGCGGTGGCCAATTACGGACTGAGACCCACGGTGGAGCAAGCAAGCGCACCGCAATTGGAGGTGCATGTTCTCGGTGAGTGTCCGTATGGCACGGGTGACGAACTTCGCGTGGAGTGGTTGAGCTTTTTACGAGCTGAGCGACGATTCGACGGACTTGAAGAATTACGTGAACAGATAAGTCGTGATCGGACTGAGGCAGGCGCGTGGTTTGGCT
>JBEGTN010000171.1:0-4357 GCA_041179405.1 Verrucomicrobiota bacterium | reverse complement strand
CTGATCACGAGGTCTCGGGTGGTTTCTCCAGCCCGGCCCTTGCTGGCTTCTAATCTGCTGAATGGGTTTCATGGACCTCATCCACGTAAACACCGTCGTTCGCCCCCGCGATGAAGCCGCGCTGCCCGGCTGGGTAGAGGGTGACGCGTTCGTGGGCGGCGGCACCTGGCTGTTTTCCGATCCGCAACCGCAGGTTCGGCGACTGGTGGATTTATCCGCCGTCTCGTGGCCGCCGATTGTCGAGACGGCCACCGAGATCGTGATCGCCGCCAACTGCACCTACCGCCAACTCGAGGCCCACGATTGGTCTGCATTTCCGGCCGGGCGAATTTTCGCAACGGCGATACGGTCTCTCTCGTCTTCGTTTAAGACCTATCATCTCGCCACCGTGGGCGGAAACATCGGCCTCGCCTTCGCCAAGGGCATGATGACGCCCGTCTTCATCACGCTCGACGCCACCTACGAACTCGCCACCGCCGCATCTTCCGCAGGCGACGCCTCGGCGCGGATGATCTCCGCTGCGGAATTTCAAACCGGGGTGCGTGAGACCATCCTTCGTTCCGGCGAATACGTGCGCTCCATCCGCGTGCCGCGCGCTGCGTTTGCCCGCCGCCTTGTTCTCCGTCGCGCTGCGCACTCCGCTACCAGTCACGTCACGGCGATGGTGATCGCCGCCGCTGATCCGTTGGCTGGAGCCACGACGCTCACCCTTTCCGGAGCGCTCGCCTATCCCGTCCGTTTTACCGTCAACACTGGCGCCTCGCTTTCCGTTCAGGTTGACGCCGTCTGCGCCGCGCACCCGTTGATTGCCGATTCCCACGCTAGCGAACCCTACCGCCAACTGCTTCTCCGCGAGCTCGCGAGCGAAGTCCTCGCCGCTCTCGCCACCCCTGCGCATGAAGCTTAACGCCATCCTTAACGGCACGTCTTTCACGACCGAACACGAGCCGGGCGCGAGCCTGCTCACCACCCTGCGCAACGCCGGTGTTCACGGCCCGAAGAAAGGCTGCGAATCCGGCGATTGCGGCTGCTGCACCGTCTGGCTCAACGGCGACGCCATCCAGTCCTGCCTCTGCCCGGCCTACCGCGCCGAGGGGCAAACGCTCACCACCATCGAGGGTCTCCCCGCCACCTGTGCCGCGCCCGCCGCCGACCACCTTCACCCTGTCCAGTCCGCCTTTCTCCGGGAGGAGGGTTACCAATGCGGCTACTGCACCGCCGGCATGATGATGACGCTTGCCGCCCCCGGCGCGAAGGCCTGCACCTCCCTCGCCGAACGCCTCAAGGGCAATATCTGCCGTTGCACCGGCTGGGCCGCCATCAAACGCGCCGCCGGCGAGCCCGACGGCACCGCATCTCCCGTCGCCCGCCCCGCCGCCGACTCCGCCGCCGGGCACACGGGCGACGCCATTCCCAATCGCCACGGCCCGAAAATCGTCACCGGCGCACCCGCCTACACTGCCGATTTTCCTGAGCGGGGCATGCTTCACCTCGCCGTCGTCCGCTCGCCGCACGCCCACGCTCGTATCCGAAAAATAAACACAAGCGCCGCCCTTGCCTCGCCGGGCGTGGTCGCCGTCTTCTCGCACCTCGACATCAAACGCATCCCCTACAGCACCGCCTGCCACCCGGGGAATCCGCGCGACGCCTTCGACACCTATCTGCTCGACGACACGGTCCGCTTTGTCGGGCAACGGGTCGTCGTCGTCGCCGCCGAGACCAAGATCCAGGCCCAGCGCGCCTGCGCCTTGATCGAGATCGCCTACGAGATTCTGCCCCACGTCACCGACCCGCTGCTTGCCCTCGCTCCCGGCGCGCCGGTGATTCATCCCGAGCCCGATTCCCGGCAGATCGTTGACCGTTCGCGCAACCTCATCGGCGTCTATGGTCGCACTCGTGGCGACGCTGCCGCCGCCTTCGCCGATCCGTCGCTCATCGTGGTCGATCGCGAGTTCAGCACCGGCCGCCAGCAGCACGCCCACCTGGAGCCGCACGTCTCCACCGCCTGGCTCGACCCTGACGGCACCCTAGTCGTGCGCAGCAGCACCCAGGTTCCCTTCTTCGCCCGTCGCACCCTCAGTCGCATCTTCGAGCTCCCCGAGTCGAAAATCCGCGTTTTCAAGCCCCTTGTCGGTGGTGGTTTTGGCAACAAGCAGGAGGTGCAGTCCGAAGACCTTGTCGCCCTCGTTGCCCTGCGCACCGGCCGTCCCGCGCACTGGGAGTTTTCCCGCGCCGACGAGTTCACCGCGTCCAGCACCCGCCACCCGATGACGCTCAAGGTTCGCGGCGCCGCCCGGCCCGACGGCACCCTTGTCGCACTCGCCCTCGATTACGTCGCCAACGCCGGCGCCTACGGCAACCACTCCACCGATGTGCTCGAATGCGCCGGTTTCGAGCCCATGGCCATGTATCGCTGCGATCACAAAGCCATCCACGGCCGCGCCGTCTACACCAACACCGTCCCTGCCGGGGCGTTTCGCGGCTATGGCGCGACCCAGACCACTTTTGCAGTCGAGTCCTTGATCGACGACCTCGCCGCCGCTGTCGGTCTCGATCCCTGGGCTTTTCGCCGCCTCAATCTGGTGCGCGCCGACGATCCGCTTTGCGTGGACGACGCTCCCGCCGAGGGGCACCGTATCGGGGCCTACGCACTCGACGCCTGCCTGGACCACGTTCAGTCCGCTCTGGCCGCCACGCCGCTCCCCGCCGACACCGCCGACTGGCTCCACGGCGAAGGCTGCGCCGCCGCCAACGTAGGCAACGGCCTGCCCCACATCCATAAATCCGGCGCGCGCATTCAACTCACCGCCACCGGCTACCACCTCGCGGTCGGCACCGCCGACATCGGCACCGGCTCCGACACCTCCCTCGCCCAGGTGGCGGCCCAGGCCCTCGGCACGACCTTTGACCGCATCACCGTCTCTTCCGGCGACACCGGTCGCGGCGCGCCCGAAGACTCCGGTGCTTACGCTTCGGCCACCACTAACATCGCAGGCCGCGCCGTGCAGCTCGCGGCCGAGCAACTCCGCGCAAAAGTCGCCGCCGCCCTCGCCGCCGAAAACCTCACGGACTCCGCCGTCCTCCACACGCGGCTGGCCGCTCGCGGCGAGACGCTGGAGGTTGTGCTCTCCGACTTTATTCAGCCCAAGGTTTCCCTCAGCTTCGCTGTCGTGGGTGTGCAACTACGCGTGCATCGCCGCACCGGCCGGGTCGAGCTGCTCCGTTGCGTGCAGGCCCTTGACGCCGGCAAGCTCCTCAACCCGCGCGTCTGCCTCGGCCAGGCCGAGGGCGGCACCGTGATGTCGCTCGGCTTTTCGCTCTTTGAAGAGCTCGTCATCGGCGCAGACGGCGTGGTGGAGAACGCCTGTTTCCGCGACTACCGCGTGCCGGCCATCGGCGATCTGCCGCCGCTGGAGACGAAGTTCTTCGAGCCCTCCGATCCCGACGGTCCCTTCGGCGCAAAATCCATCGGCGAACTCACCACCAACGCCGCCCCCGCCGCCGTCGCCAACGCTGTCGCCTGGGCGCTCGGTGGCGGTCGCCGCGTCACCACCCTGCCCATCACGCCGGAACGCATCTGGCGCACGCTCTCCTCATGAGTCACGATCCCGCCTCCGTTTCCGCACCGACCACGATTGTTTACGGGCTCGACGCGCACATCCCCTGGCCGAAGGCGCTCGTCATCGCCTTCCAGCATTTGCTCGCGATGTTTGTCGGCACCATCACCCCGGCGACCATCGTGGCCGCCGCGCTCAACCTGCCCTTTGAGGATCGTGCCTACCTTATCAACATGTCCCTCGTCGCGAGCGGCGTCGGCACGCTGTTGCAGGTGATGTCGTGGCGTGGTTTCGGGTCCGGTCTGCTCTCGATCACCGGCACGAGTTTCGCGTTCATCACCCCGATTATTCTCGCCGGAAAAGCCGGCGGGCTGGCGCTGGTTTTCGGCATGTCGCTGGCTATGGCCATCGTGCCCATCGGGCTCGCGCCGTTTCTGCCGCGACTCCAAAAAGCCTTTTCTCCGGTCGTCGCCGGGACGGTCGTGTTACTGATCGGCCTGCTGCTTATCCCGACTTCGATGTATGGCGTGCAGACGCCGCTGGCCAATGGAAACGCCCCGCTCAACAGCCTTATCGTGACCGCGCTGGTGGTCGGCCTCGTCGTCCTTTTCAACGCCCTCGGCGCGTCGTGGACGCGCATCTCGGCGGCCTTGCTGGCGCTGGTCGGCGGCCTGCTCGCCTGCGTGTTCTTCAACGGTGTGCAAACCCCGCCCTCCGGCGCGTGGTTCGCGCTGCCCAGTCCGCTCAAATACGGACTCGGCTTCGATTGGGCCTTCGTCATCCCCTTCGGCTTCGTCTAC
>JBEGTN010000170.1:0-7257 GCA_041179405.1 Verrucomicrobiota bacterium | reverse complement strand
TCGGCGCTCTCGGCCAGTTTGACATTGATGCCATGCACCGCGTGGCCGAGTCCGTAAAGCTCCTGCATGGTGCGCAGAGTCACGATGACTACGCTGCTGTCGAGTTGCTGGTGACCGATCTCAAAAATGCCGCACACCGAGAGCTCGCGCGGCAGGAGCACCTCATCGTTTTTTAGTTTCTCCAGAAGCAGAGGCGAATAAACCTCGATGGTGCTGCCGATGCGTGCGCCGAGGGTGGCGGCGAGTTGTGAACTCAGGATGACACGATCGTCGTCGAGGTCGTCAAATTTCCCCGCGATGATGTATTTCCGCAGCGGCACCACGGCGTCGACGAGTTCCATATTCACGCCCTGGATGGCGGGAAAAGCCGGTTTGCGCTGGTGCTCGATCATCGCGACGCCCTCGGCGAAAGGCGTCGAAGCCACCACGCCCTCGATTTTATTCACTACGGCCAGAACCTTCCCCGGATCGGCGATGGTGCCGAAGCTGCGCACCTGGACCTCCCCCTGGGTGTTGACGATCATCTTGCGAATCTCTCGGCCGAAGCCGCCCATCACCGAGATCGAGACGATCAACAAAGCCACGCCCAGCGCCACACCGAGGATGGAGATAGCGGTGAAAAACGGAAAACGCCGCCCCGTCGGGAAGAGCTGCTTGAGGGCGAGGTAGAGCGGCCAGGACATTCGTCAGTTTAAGATGAAAGTTGAAGTTGAAGCCGAAACCACCGGAGCAGTTATCGGACGCGAAGTTTTGCTCGGTGTCTTCATCTTAATCTTCAAACTTAATCTCGAAACACGGCGGGTTCAGCCCGCCGTGTTTCGCAGTTGCGGAAACAAGATCACGTCACGAATGCTTTCCGCGCCGGTGAGCAGGATGCAGAGACGGTCGATGCCGATGCCCATGCCACCGGCGGGCGGCATGCCATGCTCAAGCGCGAGCAGGAAGTCGTGGTCGATCTTCTGCTGCTCCTCGCCGGCCTGCGCTTCGAACATCGAGCGCTGCACGTCGGGATCGTTCTGCTCAGAGTAGGCCGGAGCCACTTCCATGCCGCCGATGATCAGCTCGAATACGTCGATCGTCGTCGCGTCGTCCTGGGTGATTTTGGCCAGCGGGCAAAGCTCTTTGGGGAGATGCGTGACGAAGGTCGGCTGGATGAGCGTCGGCTCGATGAGTTTGCCGAAAATCTCGTTGGTCAGCTCAAACTCTTCCCACTTCGGGTCCGCGAAGAGGCCGAGCTTCTGCACGCCCGCGACCTTCTCGGCCTTGCTGCGCGCGAACCACTCCGCGTCGCCGGTCTTCTCGATGATAAGATCCTTATAACGCACCTCGCGCCACTCGGCGCCGAAGTCGATCAACTCGCCGCTTTGCGCGTGCTTGATCTTCATCGTGGGGCGACGCGGCGCGTTCTCGCCTTCGCCATCGGCCTCGGTCGGCTTCACCACGTCGCGCACGAGGTGGACGAGCAGGTCCTTCACCAGCGTCATCATGCCGCGATAGTCGGAGTAGGCCTGGTAAACCTCGAGCATGGTGAACTCGGGGTTGTGGCGACGCGACACGCCCTCGTTGCGGAAATTCCGCCCGATCTCGAACACGCGATCATAGCCCGCCACGAGCATGCGCTTGAGATAAAGCTCCAGCGAAATGCGCAGCACGAAGTCGGTGTTGAGCGCGTTGTGATGCGTCTGGAAGGGACGCGCCGCCGCGCCGCCCGCCACGCTCTGCAAGACCGGCGTCTCGACTTCGAGGAACTGCCGGTCCTCCAGGAAACGACGCACCGCGCTCACGATCCGCGCGCGCGTCATCAGGCGATGCCGCGACTCGCCGTTCACGATCAGATCGAGGTAACGTTGGCGATAAACCTGCTCGGCGTCGCTCAACCCGTGCCACTTCTCGGGCAGCGGGCGTAGCGCCTTCGAGACGAGGGTAAACGAGTCCACGCGGATGGTGATCTCGCCGGTCTTGGTCTTAAAAAGCGGGCCGGTGACGCCGATGATGTCGCCGAGATCGAGGGACTTCTTGAACACGCCATAGCGTTCTTCGCCGACCACATCGCGCTTGAAGTAGAGTTGGATCGGCCCCTGTTGATCCTGGATCTTCACGAAGGAGCTGCCGCCCTGCACGCGGAAGGTGATGAGGCGGCCCGCCGCCGAGACGGGCGTCACGTAATCCTGGCCCTCGACATAAAGCGCTTTCGCGTCCTGCGAGAAATGCGTCTGCGCGGCGTTCGCGCGGAAAGGATCGAAACCGCCGGTGCGCAGGTCGGCCAGCTTCTGGCGGCGCACGGCATGCTGGTCGTTGGAAATATCGTTAAGGTTCTCGCTCATGGAATCGGTCACCGTGAAGCCCGCCGCGCCGCCGCGCAAACCGATTATCCAACCCGACCGGCGGACGCGCAGACTACGACAGAAGTGCGTATTCCCGCCTCGTTAGCTTTCGCTTTATGCTGAACGTAAAAACGGAATCTTCGTCCCTGCCCAGGAGGTGAAGCTGCTTGAAAGCAACACTGTGAACGCCGCGAAAAGCGCCCAGCTCACCGACTGACTTAAAACTGGATTCTGCGTGGGCTCGCGACTGAGCAGATGACCCTCGTTCCGTTAAGAGCCACGGACCGCGAACCGTGCTCCAGCAGCCTTCAACCTCTCCAGTTGCGTCCCCTGCTCAAGTCACTCTCATACGGCCATGCGCCGTGTCCTTTTTTTCCTGATCTACCGCAACCGCGAGAGCGACGATCTCCGCGCGTCCGGCGCAGGCACGATAGATCTGAACTCGCTGGCCAAACTGCTCCACCCCGCGCCCGACTCGTTATTACCCGCCGCCTACTGATGTCCGCGCCCGCCACAGCATCCGTCACCTCCGCTTCCGCCGTAGGCTTGAACGTGAGTTCAAGTTCGGTTCCGCCCGCATCCCTCGCGTCCGCCGCCGCCCTCGCCACCCTCGACTGGGGCCGCACCCGCTACGAGCCCGCCTGGCGCGCCCAGGAAGCACTCGTCGCCCGCCGCCTCACGAACGAGATTCCCGACACCCTGGTCTTCACCGAACACGAACCCGTTTACACCGTCGGCCTGCGCAGCGGCGCGGAAAAACACCTCGTCTGGGACGCCCCCCGCCTCGCCCGCGCCGGCATCGAGGTCGTGAAAACCAACCGCGGCGGCGACATTACCTACCACGGCCCCGGCCAGATCGTCGGTTATCCCATCGTGAGCCTCGACACCCGCCGCGATCTGCACGCCTACCTGCGCTTCTTGGAAGAGGTGCTCATCGCCGCCGTCGCCCGCCTCGGTCTCGTCGCCGACCGGCGCGAAGGCCTGACCGGCATCTGGATTGGCGAACGCAAAGTCGCCGCCATCGGCGTCTCGGTGCGCCGCTGGGTCGCCTACCACGGCTTCGCCCTCAACGTCGCCCCCGACCTCGCGCACTTCACCGGCATCATCCCCTGCGGCATCGCCGCGACCGACGGCACCGTCACCTCTCTCGCCGCCGAACTCGCCGCCCGAGGTCTGCCCGCGCCCTCGCTCGCCGAGGTCCGCACCCTGCTCGCCACCGAATTCGCCACCCACTGGCCCGCCTTCCTCGCCCCGCCCGCCCCTTCGGCCCCCGAGGCAAAGTAACCTATTAGGTTACTTTGTCCGGCTAATGCGCTTCAGTCCTCTTTCTTCTGTTATGTTTTTCTTTTTGCGCTTTCTGCGTCTCTTTGCGGCCATCTCTCCCTTATCGCCCTGATGAACGACACTTCGCGCAAACCCGCCTGGCTCCGCGCCAAACTTCCTTCCGGTCCCGGCTACACCGCCGTGCGCAAGCTCGTGGACGACCATAAGCTCCACACCGTTTGCCAAAGCGCGCAGTGCCCCAACCTCGGCGAATGCTGGTCGCGCGGCACCGCCACCGTGATGATCTTGGGCAACATCTGCACGCGCTCCTGTAACTTCTGCGCCATCCAGACCGGCCGCCCCACCGAATACGATCTCGGCGAACCCGCCCGCGTCGCCGAGGCCGTCGCCGTCATGGGCCTGCGCCACTGCGTCATCACCTCCGTCGCCCGCGACGAACTCAAGGACGGCGGCGCCGCCGTCTGGGCCGCCACCATCCGCGCCATCCGCCACCTCAATCCCCAGACCGCCATCGAGGTCCTCACCCCCGATTGGAAGGGCCAGACCGAGCTGCTCGACCTCGTGCTCGACGCCAAACCCGACATTTTTAACCACAACCTCGAGACCGTCGAACGCCTCCAGAAACCCGTCCGCGTCCAGGCCCGCTACGACCGTTCCCGCTCCATCCTCCGCCACGCCAAGTCGCGCGGCTTCACCACCAAGACCGGCATCATGCTCGGCCTCGGCGAGGAGCAGCACGAGGTCGAGCAAACCCTCCGCCACATCGCCGAAGATCGCACCGACGTGCTCACCATCGGCCAATACCTGCAACCCACGCCGCAACACTGGCCCGTCGCCCGCTGGGTCCACCCCGACGAGTTCATCCGCTGGAAAGAGTTCGGCCTCGGTATCGGCATCGGCGTGGTCGAGAGCGGCGCCATGGTGCGCTCCAGCTATCACGCTGACGAGCAGTCCAAGAAATACACCGGCGTCGAGCACCTCAACACCGCCAACGCCCTCGCCAGCGTCTGAGCGCCGCGCCCGCGTCCCACAAAAACCAGCTCCTCGCCGGGCTGGTTTTTTTACGCCCGCACTTCGCCCGCGTCCTCATCCCGCAATGTTGAGACCCGCTCATCGAACTTATTATATGGATGCTATATCCTAATGAATAAGCATCTTATGAATTAAATTCACTCGTCATCTTAGCATTTGCAGACGCTGGCACGGGGTTTGATAGAGTGGAGGTGATTCCCATTTTCCAGCTATGGCCATTCACGCCGCACTTCACCACAAGACCTCCTATCGCTACGACCGCGCCGTCACTCTCGGTGCCCAGGTCGTGCGACTCCGTCCGGCTCCGCACTGCCGCACGCCCATCGTCTCTTATTCCCTGCGCATCACGCCCGAGACGCACTTCATCAACTGGCAGCAGGACCCGCACGGCAACTACCAGGCGCGCCTCGTGTTTCCGGAGAAGACCACCGAGTTCTCCGTCGAGGTGGACGTGGTCGCCGAGATGGCGGTCTATAATCCTTTCGACTTCTTCCTCGAGCCCTCGGCCAACCAGTTCCCTTTCGCCTACGAGGCCGCCACCGCCGCCGAGCTCGCGCCCTTCCTGCGCAAGGACGACCTCGCCGGCACCCCGCTCCTCGCCGCCTTCCTCAAGACCATCGACCTCAAGCCGCGCACGACCATCGATTTCATGGTCGAGCTCAACCAGAAGGTTCAAAACGCCGTCGAATACGTCGTTCGCCTCGAGCCCGGCGTCCAGGCGCCCGAGGAAACCTTGACCAAGGCCTCTGGCTCCTGCCGCGACTCCGCCCTCTTGTTTGTCCAAGTGCTGCGCCACCTCGGCCTCGCCGCCCGCTTCGTCTCCGGCTACCTCATCCAGCTCAAGCCCGACCAGAAATCCCTCGATGGCCCGTCCGGCGCCGCCGAGGATTTCACCGACCTCCACGCCTGGACAGAGGTTTTCCTCCCCGGTGCCGGCTGGATCGGCTTTGACCCCACCTCCGGCCTGCTCGCAGGCGAAGGCCACATCCCGCTCGCCTGCACGCCCGAGCCCTCCGGTGCCGCGCCCATCAGCGGCGGCGTCGAGAAATCCGAGGTCACCTTCGACTTCGTGATGGAGCTCCGCCGCATCTACGAATCCCCGCGCGTCACCCTGCCCTACACCGACGAGCAATGGGCCGATATCAACGCCCTCGGTCACCAGATCGACGAGCGTCTCAAGGCCGGCGATGTCCGCCTCACCATGGGTGGCGAGCCCACCTTCATCTCCATCGACGACATGGACGGCCCCGAGTGGAACACCACCGCCGTCGGCCCCAACAAACGCCGCCTCGCCGACCAGCTCATCAAGCGCCTCTGGAAACACTACGGCAAGGGCGGCTTCATCCACTACGGCCAGGGCAAGTGGTATCCCGGCGAGTCGCTCCCGCGCTGGTCCTTGACCTGCCTCTGGCGGCGCGACGGCCAGCCCGTCTGGCAAAACCCCGCCCTGCTCGACAACTTCGACCGCGCCTCCGGCCGCACCGCCGCCGACGCCGAGCGCTTCGCCCGCCTGCTCGCCGGTCACCTCGAAATCGACCCCCGTTGGACGATGCCCGCGCACGAGGACACTTGGTATTACCTGTGGAAGGAGCGTCGCCTCCCCACCAACGTTGACCCGCTCAAAAACAAGCTCGCCGACCCCGAGGAGCGCGCCCGCATGGCCAAGGTCTTCGAGCAGGGCCTCGATCACGTCGTCGGCTACGCCATCCCGCTCGAGCGCGTCATCAAGGGCAACCGCCTCGGCTGGACCTCCGGCCCCTGGTTCCTGCGCCCCGAGACCCTGTTCCTCATCCCCGGCGACTCGCCTATGGGCTACCGCCTGCCGCTCGACTCTCAGCCCTGGCACGCGCCGCTCGACTATCGCTTCGGCATCGAGCCCGACCCCACCTTGGAGCTTCCTCCGCTGCCCGACCGCGACGCCCTCGCCCGCCAGTATTTCCAAAGCCCCGGCGTCTCGTCGAATTCCGGCTCCTCCACCGACCCGCGCCGCACCGCCTTCGATATGCGCGGCTGGCCCTTCTACGGCGCCGACGGCCTCGACGCCGAGGGCAAGCCCCTTCCGCAGCACTTCCGCCCCCGACCGCGCATCCTGCCCGCCTCCGACACCATCCCCGGTCAGCATCAATCCGCCAACTGGATCGTGCGCACCTCCCTCTGCGTCGAGGCCCGCGAAGGCCACCTGTTTATCTTCATGCCGCCGGTGCCGACCACCGAGGACTACCTCGACCTGCTCGCCGCCGTCGAGGCCACCGCCGCCGAGCTGAACCTGCCCGTCGTCATCGAGGGCTACCTGCCGCCCTACGATCCACGCCTGAACAACATCAAGGTCACCCCCGACCCCGGCGTCATCGAGGTGAACATCCACCCGTCCGCCACCTGGGAAGAGCTCGTCGAGAAGACCGAGACA
This sequence comes from Verrucomicrobiota bacterium, assembly GCA_041179405.1. Classification (GTDB taxonomy): domain Bacteria; phylum Verrucomicrobiota; class Verrucomicrobiia; order Opitutales; family Opitutaceae; genus IMCC26134_A. The sequence continues at coordinate 210 of JBEGTN010000170.1, read as the reverse complement.
CTCTACTCCGAGGCCCGCGAGTGCCGCCTCGGCACCGAGAAGTTCATGGTCGATGGCCGCCACACCGGCACCGGCGGCGGCAACCACATCGTGGTTGGCGGCGAAAAGCCGTCCGATAGCCCCTTCCTGCGCCGCCCGCACCTCCTGAAGAGCCTGCTCGCCTACTGGCACAACCACCCGTCGCTCAGTTACTTGTTCTCCGGCCTCTTC
>JBEGTN010000169.1:0-6179 GCA_041179405.1 Verrucomicrobiota bacterium | reverse complement strand
GGGTGCAGCGGCACCGGCACCAAGACCGCCCCGCGCATAAAGTCGCCGACCTCGGGGTGCCCGGCCACGAGCGTCGCGATATCCTCCAAAACATGCAGGCCGTGCCGATATTTGAGCGCATGCACGAGGGCGCGCGCCGGTCCCTTGAACAGCACCGCCGTCTTCCCTTCGCCGAACTCCGGCTGAAGACCCTCGCAATGCACGCAAAGCCGCTCGCCCTCGGTATCGCCGAAATAGGGGTGCCCGCAACAGGGACAGTGCGGCGACTCCACCCGCACGATGAGCGGCTCGCAGGCCACGCACACATGGCGCAGCGGGCTCGTCTCGACCAGGCCGCCGCAATGCACGCACGAGGGCGGAAACACCAGGTCGCGCAAGGTCCGTCCCAAGCCGCGCCAGCCATCGGGCTTCGCCGCTGGCGGCACCGGTTTTGGCTCCGCACCCGTCTCGGTCATCTCTTCGCTCACTGGTTCCATGGCTCGGGATAATGCACCTTCATCAGACACAGCCCTTGCGGCGGCGCCGTCTCGATCTCCGCCGTGCGTTCGCGTGCCGCGAGCAGTTCCTGGATGCGCCCCGGAGTGAGTTTACCCGCGCCGGCATAGACGAGCCCGCCGACGAGACTGCGCACCATCTTGTAGAGAAACCCCTCCGCCTCCGCCTCGATGCGCAGGCGCGGGCCGTCCTCGATCAGGTCCAGCCGCGCGAGCGTGCGCACGGTGTTTTCCCGCTCCTCGCCGCCAAAGGCGCTGAAGGCCCGGAAATCGTGCCGCCCCACCAACACCGCCGCCGCCGCGCGCATCGCCGCCACATCCAGCGGACGCGGGATCGACCACGTGTAGGCGTGGTTAAACGGGTCCGCCCAGCCACCGTGTTGCAACGCGTAGTGGTAGATTTTACCCGTCGCCGAAAACCGCGCGTGGAACGCCGTGTCCACCCCCTCCGCAGTCTGCACCTGGATCGACGGGGGCAACCCGCCGCGCAGGGCCGCGAGCAGGCGCTCGGGCCCGTGACGCCACGCCGCATCGACGTGGAAAACCTGCCCGCGCGCATGCACGCCCGCATCGGTGCGACCGCTGCCATGGAGACGAACCTCCACCTGAAAAAGCTCCGCCAGCCGCCGTTCGAGATGATCCTGCACCGCGTTGCCATCGGTCTGGCTCTGCCAGCCGGAAAACGCCGTGCCGTCGTAGGCGACGCGACACTTCCAGCGCGTGCTTGAGGGTGCGGGTGCGGTATCCGTGTTCATCGACGATGCGGCCTCAGGCCTCGGGCGGCGGCACCAGGCCGGGCGGAAAACGCTGGTCGAGATAATCCTGCAAAATCACCGCCGCCGCGCGCGAGTCGATGATGCCCTTGGCGCGGATTTCGCGGAGCTGTTTTTGATTCATACCCTGCTCGGCGATGTGCGAAGTGAGCCGCTCGTCCACGAGATGCACCGGCAGCCCGAATTCGGCGCGAAGCTCCGCCGCCACGACGTCGGTCTCTTTGGCCTTGTAGCCGGCGGTGCCGTCCATGTTGAGCGGATAGCCGATCACGATCTCCTCAATGCGGCGCTGCCGCACCACCGCCGCCAGGGCCAGCCGGCGCGCCGCAAGCTCCGCATCCACCAAGGCCGGTATCGGAGTGGCCACGCCGAGCTCGTCGCCGGTCGCGAGACCGATCCGGCGGGTGCCGTAGTCAATACCGAGAAACCTCATGGGACGGTTGGGAAAGCGGGCATACAGTTAGGCGGCGAACCAACGCGCTTAGAGCAGTTTCGCGGCGTCCTTGCGCTCGGAGACCCGCTTCAGCAGCGCCTTGATTTCCTGCGCCTTGGCCTTGGGCATCACGAGTGTCGCGTCTTTCGTGTGAACGACGACGAGGTCGTCCACCCCGAGAAGGGTCACCAAGTGGCCTCCCTCGCTGAAAACAATATTCCCCGCGCCCTGCTCGACGATGACCTCGCCGCGACCCACGTTGCCTGCCGCGTCGGGTTTAAAGTGCTTCGCCACCGCAGGCCAGGCGCCGACATCATCCCAATCGAACGAGGCCGGCAGCATCACGACGTTGGTGGACTTTTCGAGCAGCGCGTAGTCCACCGATATTTTCACCAAGGTGGGGTAAACTTTCTTTAACAGCGGCGCGAGCGCACGCCCCTTGGCCAGCGCCGCGCGCAGTTTGGCGAGGCCTGCATCGAGCTCCGGCGCATAGGCGGCGAAAGCCTTCTCCACCACCGGCACGCTCCAGATAAACATGCCGGCGTTCCACACGTAATCGCCGGAGCGCAGGTAGCTCTCCGCCACCTCCAGTTTCGGTTTCTCCACGAAGCGCTTCACCGCGAAAACCTTCTTCGCGCCAAACTCGCGCCAGAGTTCGCCGCGTTGCACGTAACCAAAGCCCGTCGCGGGCTCGGTCGGCGGGATGCCGATCGTCACCATCACCGGAGCCGCCGCCGCCGCCGCGAAGGCCGCGCGCAAATCAGCCTGATACGCCTTCGCGTCGTGGATGACGTGGTCCGCCGGCAACACCGCGAACACACCCTGCGGGTCGCGTGCGCCCACGATGGCGGCGGCGAGGCCCACGGCTGCGGCGGTATCGCGCCCCATCGGCTCCACGATCACATTCGCCGGCGGCAGGTAGCCCTTGCACACCCGAGCCACCGCCTTGGCTTGAGCGGCGCTGGTGATAACAAGGATGTTCTTCGCGGGCACGAGGGGCTTGATACGCTTCAAAGTCTGGGCGAGCAGCGGAGTATCACCCACCACGGGGAGCAAATGCTTGGGGCAGGCCGCCCGGCTCTGCGGCCAGAAACGCTCACCTTTGCCGCCCGCAATCACCACCGCATAGATTGAAGTTTTCATTATACCCCCAAGCAACCAACCCCTCCGTCGCGCCGCAATGTCGCAGTTGCCCCGCGTTCACTTAACCGCAATCTGACCCTCATGTCGTCATCCAGCTCATCCGCCCCCTACCCGCTCGAAATCTCAGTCGAAGACACCCGCCGCCTGCTCACCGAGCACGCCGGCGACGTTTGCCTGATCGACGTGCGCGAGCCCTTTGAATACGAGACCGCCCGCATTGCCGGTTCGCAGTTGATACCCATGCGTCAAATTCCGGAGCAGGTGGGCACCCTGCCCAAGGACAAACATCTGCTCATTCACTGCCACCACGGCGGCCGCAGCCTTCGCGTCACTCAGTATCTCCGAGCCCAAGGTTACGAAGCCGTGACAAATGTGGCAGGCGGGATACACGCTTGGTCCGAGCGCATAGACAAAGCCGTGCCCACTTACTAACAAGAGTCCGAATCTCTTAGCCGCGCCCGACCTATTACACGCTCTGGATGTAATTATGCGCCAGAAATCAGCTGCTGAAAAACCTGAGGGCAGAGCCAGTCAGTAGTCTCGAACCGGCGTGCAACGACGCTCACTGCGTCGCAATCATTCCACTATCATTACTACAAAGGCGTGATTTTGAGGCCGCATAGTATCAACGAAAATTCCGTATAAGAGATTCGAACTTTTCACCTGCCATTCGCATCAGGCCTTGGCACTTAGAACGACGACCCAATTACGTTTGATAATTTAACTCACGTCCGCATTGCGAGACTGGCGCAATCAACACGCACACCCATCGCCAAATAAAAAACGCCCCCGACCAAAGGCCGGAGGCGTTTTTACACACTAAACTAATCCAATAATCAAACTTGGGCGGGAGCAGACTCAACAACAGCGGCGGGCGCGGTGGCACGAGCTTTGACGAGACCGAGTTCCTTTTTGATATTCTGAACGCTAGGCTGGGAAATACCAAGCGCCTTGGCGATTTCCTGACCAGTCTTGCCGGCATCGACCAAGGCTTTAACCTCGGCCTTCACCTCGGCGGTGATCTTGGCGCGTTTACCTTTGGCAGCCTTGGCGGCTTTCGGGGCCTTGGCGACCTTGCCTGCCTTGGCCTTGCCTTTACCACCCTTAAGGGCCGCCTCTTTGAGGGCTTTGATAAAGTCGTTTAAGTTGGCGTAGCCATATTCGCTAGGCAGCTTGGCAAGAGCAGCGACGCGATCGGCGCTAAGTTTGGCTTGGGCCAAGGCAAGCTTGGCTTTGGCTTTTTCGAGTTCTGCGATTTGATCAATAAATGACATACGCATTCCGTTGTGGGATATAACAGAACTATATCAAGCATATATTATGATAACGATCGCTTAAAAACCCATCAAATAGTCATGGCATGGTAGCCTCCGTCCACCACCAACTCGGCTCCAGTGATAAACGAACCGGCGGAGGAGGCCAAAAGCAAAGTGGCGCCCACCAGTTCCTTGGCATCGCCAAAACGCTTCATGGGAGTATGACCCATAATAGCCGTTACACGCTCGGGCGTAAGCACTTTCCGGTTTTGCTCGGCAGGGAAAAAGCCTGGCACCACAAGATTCACCCGGATGTTTTGCGGAGCCCACTCGCGCGCAAGATTTTTGGTCAGGTTGTGCACGGCGGCCTTGCTGGCCGAATAAGTAAACACGCGGGAAAGCGGCACAATACCCGACATTGATCCAAGATTAATAATCGAACCACCCTGGCCGCGCGCCAACAGGTATTTTCCAAAAACCTGACACCCGAGAAACACACTCTTGTAATTCACCCGTATGATCCGGTCGCACTCTTCCTCTGTAATATCCAGGAATGGAGTCGCGGAGTTGATGCCCGCACCGTTTACAACCACATCCACCTGACCGCTCCGGGCTAGCACCGCCGCCAGCAAACCTTCAAGAGCCGCTTTATCACTCGCCTCGGCCGCATAAAACCAGGCTTTGCCACCCGCCGCCGCGATACGATCAAGCCGGATCTGTGCTTTCTCCAGATTACGGCCCACCAAGACGACTTCGGCACCGGCCGCAGCCAGTCCTTCCGCCATTGCTCCGCATAATTCTCCCGTGCCGCCGATCACGACGGCCACCTGGCCTTGAAGGGAAAATAAAGAACTCAGATAAGGGACGTGGTTGCTCATGTTATTTTATAAAAAGGCCACCCAACCGGATCACCATCCGTAAGTCACCTTTTCGCCACCTGAACAGATTTTCAGCTCTTTACGCGCAATCATAATTCAAGCCCTGCTCGCTTTCGCTTGCGCATGCACACCGGCGAACGGTTACTCACCAGAGTATGCCACTCATTCCCTTGGAAGACACCTTCGCCGACGTCATAAACAAAGCACAGCGCGGCTACGGCATCAGCGACGAGGAGCTCTCTTCGCGCGCCGCCATTCCCCTATCGGCGCTGGCTTCCCTTAAGTCCGGCAAGGCGGATATAGCGGATTTACGACGCGTCGCCCGCCATCTTCAACTGGATCCAGATGCCTTGGAAAAGCTCGCGTTAAATTTGGTTTATCCTCGCGCGCCCCATATTCCGCGCGGCTTCGCCATGTTTAATACCCGCGACGATGACATGATGGTTAATAATTACCTCGTTTGGGACGCCAAGAGCCGGGAAGCCGCCATTATAGACACCGGCACCGAGCCTGGCGATCTGCTCGATCTCATCGCCGCCGAACACCTGCGGGTGAAGTTCATACTACTCACCCATACACACTCCGACCACATCGCCGCGCTGGCTCCCATCGCAACCTCGACCGGGGCCAGTGTATGGGCCAGCGAACGTGAGCCGGTCGATTATCCCGGCGCACGCACTTTCAGCGAAAACGCTTACTTTCACCTAGGGAACCTGGCCATCAAGGCACTCTCCACCTGGGGACACTCACCCGGTCTCACTACCTTTTATGTGCAGGGCCTCAGCTACCCGCTGGCGCTTTGCGGCGACGCGCTCTTCTCCTGCTCCATAGGCGGCAGCCCTACTCACTTCCGCGAGCAGGTTAAAAACACGCAGGCGCGTATCTTTTCCCTGCCAAAGGATTCACTCATCGGGCCGGGCCACGGGCCGCTCACCAGTCTGGCCTTTGAACGGATTAACAACCCTTTCTTCGCCCGCCCCGCCGCCAAACCGACAGCCGATACGAACGATACTCCTAAACCTCCCAAACCCGCACCCAAAACAAGATAGCGGGATGATAAACCGGAGAACCCGACCAGCCGGTCGGGTCCACACCGGGCTCTTAACGGTAGGGCGGGACCGCTGGGACCGCCACCGTGCCCCCCCGGCATATTCACCACTCCGACGCGGCGCGCCCAGCGGTCGCGCCCTACCTCGGATCCA
>JBEGTN010000168.1:0-4356 GCA_041179405.1 Verrucomicrobiota bacterium | reverse complement strand
GCCTACATCCTCGCCCTCGTGCGCGCCACCCGTGCCCTCGCCAAACCGGCCGCCGCCGGCCGCGCCCGCCACGTCAGCTACGGTGCCTCGCCGCGCGCCTCCCTCGCGCTCTACAGCTCCGCCCGCGCCCTCGCCTGGCTGCGCGGCCAGGATTTTGTCGCCCCCGCCCTCATTCAGGAACTCGCCCCCGATGTCCTGCGTCACCGCATCGGCCTGACCTACGAGGCCGAAGCCGAAAACCTCACGACCGACACCATCGTCGCCCAGGTCGTCGCGCAGACTCCCATGCCGACCTCCGCCAAGTAACACCGCACCCGCTCCGTCGCGTTTACCGCCCTTGGCCTCCCCCACTTCCAACCCCGCCGCCCCCGTCGCCCCGCTCGCGGCCTTGCGCCGTCTGGAGTGGCGCGTCCGCCACGCCGTCGAGACGTCCCTCGGCGGCGGCTACCGTTCCGCCTTCCGTGGTCGTGGCATGGAGTTCGACCAGGTCGTCCGCTACGCCTACGGCGACGATGTCCGCGACATCGACTGGAACGTCACCGCGCGCCTCGGCGAGCCCTACCGCAAAAAATACGTCGAGGAACGCGAGGTCACCGTGCTCCTCGTCTTCGAGGACACGCCTTCGCTCCAGTTCGGCTCCGGCACGGTCACCCGTCGCGAGGCCCTGCTCGAGCTCGCCGGCCTCCTCTGCCTGCTCGGCGCCGTCAACCGCGACCGCGTCGGCCTCGCCCACCTCCGCACCGATGGCCCGCCCCGCTTTTTCCCGCCCGTCCACGGTCGCGGCCCCATCAACCACCTCGCCGCCCAGCTCTTCGCCGCCGAGCCCCCTTCGCCCACTCCTTCAACTTCATCTTTCAACTTAAACTTGAGCGCGCTCAGCGCGCTCACCCCGCGCCACAGCATCGTCGTCTGGCTCTCCGACCACCCCGCCCGCGCCCTGCCCGAGGGCTGGGCCGCCCTCGCCCGCCGCTTCACCTTGCTCGGTCTCCGGGTGGACGACCCGTGGGATCGCGACTACCCCGAGGATGCCGGCGACATCGCCGCCTTCGATCCCCTCGCCGGCCAACTCGTCACTCTGCGCGGCGGCCACGCCGAGCGCCGCGCCCACGCCCGCTGGCGCGAAAAACGCGACGCGTCTTTCGCCGCCCATTTCCCCGACGTCTTCTCCCGCCACGTCGTCGGCACCGACGAAAACCGGCTCGACTCCCTCGTTCGCTTCTTCCGCCGCCGCGAAGCCGCCCGCTGAACCGCCGCCCTTCCCGTGTCTCTGCTCGATCCCCTATTCTCTCCCCTCTCGCTAGGCGAATATCAGCTCGCCGCCCCGCTCTGGCTGCTCGCCCCGCTGCTCCTGCTGCCCATCTGGCTGCTGCGCCGCCGCCTGCCCGTATCCGTGCTCGTGATACCCGCCGCCGCCGCCTGGTCCTCCGGTCGCCGTCTCTCCGCCCGCCGCTGGCCCTGGTTGCTCGCCGCCCTCGCCCTCGTGTTGCTCTCGCTCTCCCTTGCCCGCCCCCAGCGCATCGACGACCGCCGCGTCATCCGCGGCGAGGGCTACGACCTCGTCCTCGCCCTCGACCTCTCCAAGTCGATGCTCGCCGAGGATGGAGTTCGCGACGGCCGCCAGGTTAACCGCCTCGAAGCCCTCACTCCCGTCATCGAGGCCTTCATCCGCCAGCGCCCCGCCGACCGCATCGGCCTCGTCGTTTTCTCCGGCCGCGCCTACACCCTCGCCCCGCTCACCCACGATCACGCCTGGCTCGGCCGCCAGCTCGCCCGCCTCCGCATCGGCCTCATCGAGGACGGCACCGCCATCGGCGACGGCCTCGGCCTCGCCCTCACCCGCCTCACCCAGGCCACCCGCGACAACCCTTCCGACGCCCCCCGCGCCGGTGCCTTCGCCGTCCTCCTCACCGATGGCGCCAACAACCGCGGCCAGCTCACCCCCGCCCAGGCCACCACCATCGCCAAGGCTAAAAAAATCCCCGTTTACACCATCGGCGTCGGTCGTGACGGCATCGTCCCCTTTCCCACCTTCAACGATGCCGGCCAGCGCGTCGGCACCGGCCGTATGATGTCCGACCTCGACGAATCCGAGCTCCGGCGCATCGCCGCCGACACCGGCGGGCTCTACTTCCGCGCCGACGATCCCGACGCCACCGAGAACGCCTTCCGCTCCATCGACCGCACCCAGAAAGTCACCTACGACGCCCGTTCCCAGCTCCTCACCACCGAGCTCTACTTCTGGCCCGCCACCGCCGCCACCGCCTGCCTCTTCCTCGCCTCCCTCGCCCGCCTCCGCCGCCCTTCTTCAACTTAAAACTTTCCCTTAAACCAGCGCCGCCACGCGGCGCTTTTCCGTGACCTTCGCCCACCCTCAACTCTTCTGGCTCCTGCTCCTGCCCGCCGCGCTGCTCTTCGCGGCGCTCCGCCGCGCGCGCTCCGCCGCCGTCTCCTCCCGCCCCAACATCCCGCGCGTCCTCCTCCACGGCTCCGCCGGCCCGCGTCCCCGCGCGACCGCCTTGCGCACCGCCCGCCCCGTCACCCTCTGCCTCGCACTCGCCGCCGCCATCTTCGCCCTCGCCCGCCCCCAGGGCGCGACCTTGCCCACCCTCGCCAAGACCAACGCCCGCGAGGTCCTCGTCGCCGTGGATGTCTCCCGCTCGATGCTGGCCGACGACCTCAAGCCCGACCGCCTCTCCCGCGCCCGCCTGCTCATCCGCGCCTTACTCGACGAGCTCAAGGGCGAGCGCGTCGGCCTCCTGCCCTTCGCCGGCACCGCCTTCCTCCAAAGCCCGCTCAGCGCCGACTACGAGATTTTCCGCACCTTCCTTGACGAGCTCGGCCCCGACATGATCCCCGCCGGCGGCTCCGATTTCGCCGCCCTCCTCACCACCGCCGGCGACGCGTTTTCTTCCGGCGACGCCGACCGTTTCCTCATCGTCCTCAGCGATGGCGAGGCCCAGAACGACTCCTGGCGCGCCCCCGCCGAGGCCCTCGCCAAACGCGGCGTGCGCGTCATCGCCCTCGGCCTCGGCACCACCGCCGGCGCGATGGTCCCCGACGGCAAAGGCGGCCTGGTCAAAGACGAACGCGGCGCCGCCGTGCTCTCCCGCCTCGACGCCACCACCCTCCGCGATCTCGCCCGTGTCACCGGCGGCGAATACCGCGACGCCACCGCCTTTGTCGATCTGCCCGCCCTCCTCCGCGCCACCATCGCCCAAGGCCGCGCCGGACACTTCGAGGAGACCGACGCCACTCGCCGCGTCGAATTGTTCCCCTGGTTCCTCGCCCCAGCCCTGCTCCTCCTCGCCTACGCCCTCTGGCGCGAGTTCCCCCCCGTCCCCTCCCCCCGCAAAACCCAACTCCTCCCCTCCGCCACCAATCCGTCTAGTCAATCAATGATTAACAAGCCATCTGTTCGCACCGCCGCCTCATCCGCCGCCCGCGCCGCCCTTTGGCTCCTCGTCCTTCATTCGTCCTTCGTCATTGGTCATTCGTCATTCGCCGCGCCCCCCCCTGCGACACCCTCAGCGCCGCCCGCCGCCGCCGCCGCGCCCGACCCTCTCGTCGCCCTCGTCGGCAAGCTTTCTTCATCGTCTTCCCTCGCCGCCTCCGACCTCGCCAACCTCGCCGACCTCACCGCCTCGCGCGGCGAGGAGGCCCGCACCGCCGGCAAACCCCTCCCCGACGGCGCTCTCCACGACGCCCTCGCCGCCGTCGAAAAAGGCCAGGCCGCCGCCCCTTCCGCCGCCGACTGGCCCGCCCTCCGCAAACGCCTCGAAACCCTCCTCGCGCCGCCCCCCCAGCCACCCAAGCAGGACGACCCCAAACCCAAGGACTCCCCCGATAAAAAGGACCAGTCCAAGGACCAATCCAAAGACGACCAAAAATCCCAGGACTCGAAATCCGATAAATCCGACAAGTCCGATAAGTCAGACAAATCCGATCCGTCCAATAAATCCGACTCCTCCAAAAACCCCTCCCCATCCCCCTCCGACCAAGGAAAGCCCGACGACCAATCCGGCAAGCCCTCCGACTCCCCCTCGAAGGACGACGCCTCCAAACCCTCCGGCGAAAAACCCCTCTCCGACCTCGCCTCCCCGTCCAAAGACGACACCAAAAAACCACCCGAGAAAGACGGTAAATCCGCCTCCGCGTCCGATTCTACACCGCCCCCGGAAGCACCGCCGCCCCCCGACGCCTCCTCGATGCAGCAAGCCGGCGGTGTCGCCGCCGACGGCGCTTCCGCCGACTCCGACCCCACCTCCGCCGACCCCGCCCTCGCCCTCCCGCGCCAGCGCCTCGAAGGCGTCCGCGCCTCCGATTCGCCTGCCCGACTTTACCAGCTTCTCAACAACG
>JBEGTN010000167.1:0-4779 GCA_041179405.1 Verrucomicrobiota bacterium | reverse complement strand
GTGACGATGGCACCGACGCGGCCGGCGAGGGCGAGCTCGGCGGCGGTCTTGACGTATTCGTAGGCGGCGTGGCCGGCCATGGGGCTGACTTTGCCCACGGGCAGGTTGGCGAGATCGACGTTTTTCAGGTCGAGCACGTCGAGGGTGTCGGGATCGAAGCGGGCATCCTCGGGGGCGGCGACGGCGCGGAGGCGGAGGGTGGTGCCGGTGTAGGACTGGGCGCGCTCAAGGGTGGCGGCGTCGCCGACGATGAGCATGCGGCCGAGGGCGCGCACGTCGGGTTGGGCGAGGGCTTTTAAGATAATCTCAGGGCCGGTGCCGGCGGGATCGCCGAGGGTGATGGCTACGATGGGCAGGGTGCTCATAGGTCAGGAAAAAAGGGAGGGTGCGAGACGGCGGAGGTCGGCGGGCCAGGGGTAGCTGCCGGGTTTGAGGGTGACGGTAATGGCGCTGTTGGCCGGTTGCAAACTTACCACACCGGGGCCCCAAACATGGACGACAGTGAGGCGGTGCCAGCCGAGGGCGCGGAGCACAGTGGCGGCGGTGGCTCCGCCAGCGATGAGCAGGTGGCGAAAGGCGGGGGCATCGCGCAGGGCGAGGGCGAGTTCGGCAAAGCCGTTGGCGATCTGGGCGGGGGCGGCGGGGTCGTGCAGGGTGAGCGGGGTGGCGGCGACAGCGGCGGCTTTGTGTTGGCGCAGGGCGAGGGCGACGCGGGGAGCGGACGGGGGACGGAGGCCGTTGAAGAGTAGCGAGCCTGAAGCGGCGAGCGTGGCAGTCGTGCCGTGAAGGAGCAGGGTGGGGCCAAAGGGGGCTTCGGCGGCGATGGGACGGGGGCGCGGAGTGATGCGGCTGGCGAGCCAAGCGTGAAAAAAATTAGCGCCGCCGGCAGGCAAGGTGTGGTCGTCCACGGCGGGCAGCCATTGCACGGTATCGGCGTAGGAACGGTGTTCGCCGACGATGACGCCGGTGAGGGGGAGCGTGTCGCCGGGCGCGCGGCAAACCACATCGGCTCGGCCGGCGGCGTGGAGCAGATCGAGCACGGCGGCGCTGCGGGCGGGGTGGTGGGGATCGCGGGCGAAGGCGGTCTGGTCGATGGGTTGTCCGGCGACGTAACAACGGCGGTCGTGGATGGTGCGGCCGAGGGCGGGGTTGCCCGCGATGAGGAGGGAGCGGCGCAGGCCGAGCGCGTCGGCGCAGGCGGTGAGTTCAGCGAGCACGGGGCCGCGCAGGACAGAGTCGATTTTTTTGAACACGCCCGCGTGGGGCAGGGTGCGCAGGCGGGCGGCGCGGGTGCGCACGCGGCGGGCGGCGCGGGCGGGTGAGAGGAGGCGGGTGTCGGTGTCGATCACCAGCACGTCTGCCTCGACCGGCGCGCGCGGTATCCGAGTGACCACTACGGCGAGCAGCCCGGCCTCGTGCGCGAGGGCGGCGACCTCGGCCGCGCCGGTGAGGTCATCCGCAAGCACGATGAAGGGGCGGCGCGCCATGGCGGGAGAGGGGGCGGAGACGGAGGGCTGAGGGACGGGGTAGTCGGGAGGCGCGTCGGAGCACAGGCAGGAATGCCTGTGTCACTTGGGGAATCAGCCGAGCTGGCGGAGTTCGGCGCGGACGGCTTCCTGGTCGGCGACGCTGAGAGGCAGCAGGGGCGGGACCATGTCGGGGCCGCAGAGGGCGCGCAGGCCGCAGCCGGCTTTGAGGGCGGCGAGGGACTGGCCGAGGGTGCGGTTGCGTTGAAAAATCGCGCCGAGGGTGTCGAGCTGGGTCTGGAGTTTTTCGGCGGCGGCCCAGTCGCCGGAGCGGGCGGCGTTGTAAAGGGCGGACCAGCGCTCGGGGTAGAGATTGCCGGAGCTGGGGATGAGGCCGTCGAAGCCGAGGCGGAGGGCGGGGATGGAGTGGGCGGCGATGCCCATGAAGAGGGAGAAATCGGCGCGGCCGCCGAAGCGTTTGGCGACCTCCTCGCGACGGCCGGCGGTGCCTTCGGAATCTTTCAGGCCGGTGACGTTGGGCAGGCGGCTGAGAGTCTCGATCACGTCGAGGGGGATGGACATGCCGGTGGTGGCGGGCATGTTGTAAACCATGAGCGGGCCGCGGATGCCGGCGGACAGGCGCTCGAAATAGGCGAGGATCTCGGCGGGCTCCAACTTGAAGTAGTTGGGCAGGATGCCGACGACGGCGTCGGCCCCGGCGGCGAGGTAGGTGTTGGCGGTCTCGATCGAGAAACTCACGCAGTTGGACGCCGGGCAGGCGAAGACGGGGGTGCGTTTGGCGGCGGTCTTGACCGCGATCTCGACGTAACGCTGGCGCAGGGCGGCGGACAACGAGGCGACCTCCCCGGTGGTGCCGAGCACGAGCATGCCGCAGCCGTTGGATGCGAGGTGATCGACGAGGCGCTCGGCGGCGGCTTCGTCGAGGGCTCCGGAGGGAGTGACGGGCGTGACCAGGGGGACGATGACGCCGTGGTGTTTGGGAGATGTTTTCATGGTCGGGAAATCAGTAGGCGGCTTCGTAGATGCGGAGGGCGTCGGGGCGGGTGATCTCGCGCGGGTTATTTTTGAGGAGACGGGTGACGCCGAGGCCGGCGTCGGCGATGCGCGGGAGGGCGTCGCGGGGGATGCCGTGGGCGGAGAGGCCCATGCGGATGCCACAGGCGGCGATGAGTTGTTCGAGGCGGTCGGGCAGGGCCTCGACAGAGGCGGCGCCGAGGGCCTCGGCGAGGGCGGCGTGGCGCGCGGGCAGGGAGGGGAGATTGTGGCGGACGACGTGGGGCAGGAGCAGGGCGATGGAGACGCCGTGGGCGAGGTGGAACTCGCCGCCGAGCGGGTAGGCGAGGGCGTGGACGCCGGCGGTGTTGACCGGGCCGAGACCAAGGCCGCCGTAGAGGCTGCCGAGGGCGACGGCGGAGCGAGCGGCGAGATCGGTGCCGTCGGTCACGCAGCGGGCTAGGTTGGCCCCGATCAGGCGCACGCCCTCCAGCGAGTGCAGGTCCACGGCGGGGTGGGCGGCGAGGTTAGCGTAGGTTTCGAGGCAGTGGCAGAGGGCGTCGATGCCGGTGGTGGCGGTGAGCGCGGGCGGCAGGGAGAGCATCAGCGCCGGGTCGATGATGGCGGCGTCGGGCACGAGGGCGGGGCTGATTACGGCTTTTTTGGCGAGGGCGGCCTCGTCGAGGAGGAGGGCGTTGGGCGAGACCTCGCTGCCGGTGCCGGCGGTGGTGGGCATGCAGACCAGCGCGGTGCGGCGGCCGGAGAGGACGTTGATGCCGTAAAAGGCCGTGATGGGCTCGGCGCGATCATGGAGGGCGGCGACGAGCTTGGCGACGTCGAGCACGCTGCCTCCGCCGACAGCGAGCACGAGGTCGGGCGCGAAGGCGCGGGCGACCTCGCGAATCTGCTCGGAGCAGGCGGTGGTGGGCTCGGGCGGCACACCGGTGGCGATTTCCACGATGATGGAGTCGGCGCGTAGCGCGTCGGCGAGAACCGTGGCGTGGACCAGGACGGACGGGGAGGTTAACAGGAAAACGCGGCGGTGGCCGCCGGCGCGTGCGAAGGCGGTGAGGGCGGGGATGGCGCAGGCGTTGCCAAAAGTGATCTGCGGCGGCTGGCGGAGCGTGACAGAGGCGGACGACATGATCAGGCGGCGGGGGTGCGTTTGCGACGGAAGGTGAGCTGATCGACGTTGGGCGGGACGTAGCCGCCGAGCACGCGGCTGGCGATGTAGCCGACGCCGAAGACGATCAAGTGCCCGAGGATGCCGATGAGGATGGGGTTGAGCGGGAAGTTGAAGCCGAGGTCCACCATGTGATTGGCGGGTTCGGTCACGGTGCCCCAGGCGGTGAAAATCGCGCAGGCGGCGAGGCCGACGTAGCAACCTTGGCGAGTGGCGCGGCGGGTGAAAAAACCGAGGAAAAACAGCCCGAGCATGCCGCCGGAGAGGATGGCCGCGATGGTGACGGCGCGCTCCATGATGGTGGCGCCGCCGTCTTTCGGGGCCATGACGAGGGCGACGAGGATGGCGAGCACTCCGGCACCGCCCACGGCGAGGCGGCCGGTGAGGAGCTTGGCGCGGTCGCTCTGGTTCGGGGCAAGATGGCCGACGAGGTCGGCGGTGAAAGCAGTGGCGATGCTGTTGAGGTCGGGGCTGATCGACGACATCGAGGCGGCGAGGATAGCGGCGAGCATCAGGCCAACCACGCCGGCGGGCAGTTGATGCATGATGAAGTGCGGCACGACGGCATCGCTGACGGTGGGCGGGGTGGCGCCGCTGGTCGCGTAGTAGCCGTAGAGGCAGACGCCGATGAACATGAAAATGCCCCAGACCGGCACGCAGAGGATGCCGTTCCAGATGACGCCGCGGCTGGCGTCGCGGTCGGTCTTGGCGATGAGGTAGCGCTGGACCATGTGTTGGTCGGAGATGTAGCGGCGCGCCCAGTTGGTGGTGTAGGCCAGGAGGAGCAGCCATTGCGAGCTGACGGCGGGGTCGATGATCGCGCGCCAGGAGAAATCGAAATTGCCCAGGGAAAATTTGCCTGCATCCCACGCCGCGCCGATGACCGCGCCGGGCGCGCCGCACTCGGGGGCGAAGATGAGCCGACCGGCGATGATGAAGGCGGCGGCGACAAAAATAAAGCCCTGCACGACGCTGGTCCAGACGACGGTTTCCATGCCGCCGATCACGGTGTAGATCACGGTGAAGCCCGCCATGACGAGGACGACGCTGGTCATATCCCAGCCGGTCATCACGCTGATGGGCACGGCGGTGGTGAGCATGGTGACGCCGACATCG
>JBEGTN010000166.1:0-4471 GCA_041179405.1 Verrucomicrobiota bacterium | reverse complement strand
TCGAGCGACGCACCGCCCGAGCGCCAGTCCATCACCCAATTCGCAGAGCACGTGGACGTGATCCGGCATGATCGTGGCGGCTAAAATCCTGCCTTTGTTTTCCTCATGCCATGCTTGCAGGATTTTTCTTGCGGCCTCGGTGTCGCCTGCTGCGGATAACCACGGTGTGCGGTCGTGGGCGACAAAAGTGATAAAGTAACGCGCTCCTGCTGCGGAAATGCGGCCGGTGTGGAGCCGGCGGGTTTGACGAATCGGCAGCGCTGGTTTCCTCGGGGGCACAGGATCAGTCATGATGGCGAGATGCGAATGGGAACCGGGACAGGCAAGGCGGAAAGTATTTAGGTGTTTTGTGATGAAGGGAGCGTGGCGGCAGAATCGGAGCGGTCGCAGGCAAGCTGCGCCCCTGCTATGATGGCCGGGAGTCAAGCGGGGAACGTTAGGGATTTGGAGGTTTGGTGTTTTTCCTTAGCTGCTTCTGGAGAAGCGACGTGGTGGGTGAGGTGTGCCTTGCGCAAAGTTTAGAGGAAGTGTCTCGCGTCCCAACCCGAGGGCCGAGCCCCGGGCCAACCTGCTATCCGCGCGTGGTGGTGCCAGCGCATCATACTTTATGCGGTCCGAAGGCGGAGCCGAAGAGGGACGGAGTAAGCGGCATAATCTACAAGGGCGGGTTTATCACCCAAGGGGCGCAACATGCGCGCTCCACTCCGAAAGGGGTCAAGGCAAGGCAAAGAACAAAAGAGTTTGGTTGATGGTAACGGGTGCGTTCAGGCCGGCATCAGGTTGAGCTTCTCCAAGGTGGTTTGCCCGGTGGCCAGCCGCCACAGGTCGATGGCCAGTCGCCGCGCCGCCGCCACCGCCAGCTTTCGCCGGGCCGCGCCTCGCGCGACGCCCTCGGCGAGTTTTCGCACCGGCGCGTAGTCTGGCTGCCAGATCGACAGCCGCCACACCGCCTCGACCAGCAGGGCTCGCACCCGAGGATTGCCGCAGCGGTTGATCGAGCCGTCGCGATGGTGGGTGCCGGATTGATCCACTCCGGGGCACAGTCCGGTGTAGCCGGCCACCTGCCGCCGGTTCTTGAAGCGGCTCCAGTCGCACAGCTCACGGGTGAGCAACACCCAGGTCAGCGGTCCGATCGCCTTCGGACGGGGCGCGTCCTTCGCATCGGCCTCAAGTTCTTTGCGCAGGGCCTTCTCCTGCTCGTCGGCCTTGAGCAACAACTCGCGCAGTTCCTCCATGCATGAGACCAGCCAGGCGGGCAGGGTTTCCTTCAAGGCCTCCCAGCGAGACTTCAGCCACCAGGCTCCCTCGATGTGGTGGCCCTGGCAGAGCAGCAGGCTGCGACCTCGCGCGGCCATGCGCGTGCGTTCCTGTTTGAGCTGGTTGCGCACCCGGCTGCGCACCCGTTTCTGCTCGGCCTGCTCGCTGGGCACGTTCACCACGGTGAAGGCCTTGGGGTTGCCCCGCAGGTAACGATCCAGCGCGTCGCAAAGGGCCTGCGCGTCGAGCTGGTCGGTCTTCTGTTTGCGTGATCCGCCCAGCGCTTGCGGCGCGATCACGTAGGCCTCGGCCCCGGCGGCGCGCAGGGCGCGGTAGAGCCAGTAGCCGCACGGTCCGGCTTCGTAGCAGGCAAAGACGCGCACGCCTCCCTTGACCAGACCGCTCACCAGTCCGAGCAGCTCGTCGGGGTGCATCTTCTGCGCGCGTTGCACCAGACTGGCGTCCTGTTGCAGGCTCACCACCACGTCGCGCGCGTGTTGATCGATGCCGAGCTTCACCTGCGCGCTCTTCTCTTCGAGCACGCGTTTTACCAACCGGGTTACATTCGTTTTTGGATTAGGGTTTGTATTCATACGCCGACAAGCTTGCAGGGTCTTCCCCCACTTGTCGGCCTCATGGTATCTACGCGCGGAGTCGGCGTGCGCACCGGCTTGATGCGTTGGAACGCGCGAGGGCTGAAAAATCGGGATGCTGCGGGATTGAACTTCACGGCGGAGGCGGCGAGCGTGGCAGTTTTCAATGCGATGAAACTGCTTTCTTGGAATGTAAACGGGGCGCGGGCGGGGCTCGACAAAGGCACCTTGCTGCCGTGGATGGCCGCCAGTGGCGCCGATGTGATCTGCCTGCAGGAAACCAAGTGCATGCCGGCCGACGTTGCGCACGTGGCCTGGCCCGAGGGCTATGCGGCTGAGTTTTACGCGGCGGAGAAAAAGGGTTACAGCGGCACGGCGATTTTGACGCGTGTGCCGCCGCTCAGTGTGCGGCGTGGCATGGGGCGGCCCGACCATGATGGCGAAGGCCGCGTGCTCACGGCGGAGTTCAAGGATTTCTGGGTGGTGAACGTTTACACGCCCAACGCACAGGACGAGCTGCGTCGTCTGCCGTATCGGCAACAGTGGGACGCGGAGTTTCTGGCGTATTTGCAGGAGCTGGAGCGGACGAAGCCGGTGGTGACCTGCGGCGATTTTAATGTGGCGCACAAGGAGATCGACCTGGCGCGCCCCAAGGAAAACGTGGCGAATCCGGGCTTTTCGCCGGAGGAGCGCGCGGGGTTCACACGGTTTATTAATGCGGGTTTCGTGGACACGTTTCGCGAGTTCGACCAGGGGCCGGGCAAGTATTCTTGGTGGAGTTATCGGGGCGGCGCGCGCGGGCGCAATGTGGGGTGGCGGATCGACTACTTCCTGGTCTCGGCGGCGCTAAAAGGGAAGTTGAAGGGCGCGTGGATCGAGCCGGAGGTGATCGGCAGCGATCATTGCCCGGTGGGCGTGGAGTTGAGTTTCTGACCGCGATGGATCGCCATGCCGAGTGAACCCGAGTTTGCGGAGTGGACGGAGGAGGAAGGCGTCGAGCTCAAAGCCTTGCTGGTGGGCCTGCGGCTGCGGGTGGCGGCGGCGGAGAGCCTGACGGCAGGTCGGGTGCAGGCTCTGCTCGGCGCGGTGAGCGGGGCGTCTGGGTATTTCGCGGGCGGTGTGACGACCTACACGGGCGAGTTGAAACAACGATTGCTCGATGTGGACCCCAAGGCCGGGGCGGTGCACTGGGTGTCGCAGGCGGTGGCCGAAGAGATGGCGCAGGGCGTGTGCTGGATGTTTGAGTGCGAGATGGGCGTGGCGACGACGGGCTATGCCGAGCCGGACGCTGCAAAAGGCGTGACGACGCCCTTTGCATGGTGGGCGGTATGCGGTCCGGACGGCGTGGAGCGGAGCGGCCGAGTCGAGGGCACCGGCCTGGGCCGCACGCAAATGCAGGCCAAGGTGGCCGGGGCGGCCTTGCGAGGTTTGCTGGCGGTGCTAAGGGAAAAGCGGTATCTGACTCCGAGTCCGCGAGGATCTTAACGCGACAAGGGCGTTTTGCCGTCCTTGTTACCAAATGTATCTGTGTAAAGGTCAGGCTCCGTTTTTAGCTGCGGGTGAGCCCGGAATTCGAGCCCGTCGTAGTTTGCGTTCACCGGCCGGTCTGATTTTCTGATGACGGTCAGATCCTTCTCAGCCATGGCGAAACCCCCTATCCTCCCGCCTCCCGCCAGCCCCGAACAGTTACGCCTGGCCGAGGACGCGGCTCGCAGGAAAAACTGGAAACGCTGGGGACCCTACCTCGCCGAACGTCAGTGGGGCACGGTGCGTGAGGACTACTCGCCCGATGGCGAGAGCTCCGGCTACTTCACGCACGACCAGGCCCGCAGCCGCGCCTACCGCTGGGGCGAAGACGGTTTGCTGGGCATCACCGATCGCGAATGTCGGCTCTGCTTCGCGCTCGCGCTCTGGAACGGGCGCGATCCTATTCTCAAGGAGCGCTTGTTCGGTCTGGCCAACCACGAGGGCAACCACGGGGAGGACGTTAAGGAGGCCTATTTCTACCTCGATGCCACGCCCACGCATTCTTACCTGAAGGCGCTCTACAAATACCCGCAAGCGGCCTACCCCTACGCGCAACTCCTCTCCGAGAATCGGGCCCGCTCCCGCCACGAGCCCGAGTTCGAGCTGACCGACACGGGCGTGTTCAACGAGAGCCGCTACTTCGATGTGCTGGCCGAATACGCCAAGGCCGGACCGGACGATCTGTTGATCCGCCTCACCGTCACCAACCGCGGCCCGGACGCCTCGAGTATCCACGTGCTCCCTACGCTTTGGTTTCGCAACACCTGGGCCTGGGGTTGCGCCCACGAGGAGGGTTGCGAGACGAAGCCGGGCTTGCGCGCGGTCGATCCGCGCCGCGTGGCGTGTTCACATGTCACGCTGGGTGATTTTGTGTTCCAACAGGAAGACGACGCTCCGCTGCTGTTCACCGAAAATGAAACCAACAACCGGCGGCTCTTCGCCAGCGCGAACACTTCGCCCCACGTGAAGGACGCGTTCCACGACCATGTAGTCGGCGGGCGCGCGGGAGCGGTAAACCTTGCGCGCGAGGGCACCAAATGCGCGGCGCATTATCGGCTAACGCTCGCGCCAGGCGAGGCACGCGTGCTCCGCTT
>JBEGTN010000165.1:0-4317 GCA_041179405.1 Verrucomicrobiota bacterium | reverse complement strand
CTTCGAGCGAGCCGGGGGCGGCGGGCGGCGGAACCAAGGCGTCGAGCCGGGACTGGATTTCGCGCAAGCGGGAGGTCAGCTGGGTCTCTTTTTCGCGACGCTGGGTGCTGTTAAGCAGACTGAACTCGGATGCGTCGCGCACGATATTAGCGGGCAACAGCAGCAGTCGGGTGACGACGCCCTGATCCTTGATGGAACTGAGGTAGAGCGCGGTCAGCTCGTGGGAGAGCGCGAGGGATTCCTGGGCGAGGCCCTGGGTGAGCTGCACCTGGGTGCCGAGGCGCTCATTGCGGGCGAGTTCAGAGGAGAGCACGCCGCTGACTTGGGAAGTGATTTGCTGGCTGTAGCGATCAAGCGACTCGCGAGTGAGATTCTGGTCGCCAGCGATCTGGGCGAGAATGGGCTGGATGCGCTCGTTGAGACGCCCCGAGACCTTGTCGATCTGGGCGTTTTGCATCTGCTCGGCCTCCTCGGGAGTCTTGGGAAGGGGATTGAAAGGGTGGAGTTTTTCGGCGACCGCCTCGGCGAGCTGGTTGACCTTCTCGGCATTGGCCTTGGCGATCTGCTCCTCAGTCTGAAAAACCTCGGCCGAGCGCTGCTTGATGGCGTCCTTGAGCAGCTGGTTGACGGCCTCGATCTGTTTGCGGGTCTCGGTGGCGGATTGCGCCAGGGCGGCGGCGTTGGCCTCGCGCAACTCGTCCATCGCGCGTTGCTGGGCGGGCAGCACCTGGGTGTTCACATAGTAGGCGTATCCGGCGAGGAGTCCGCCCATCAACAGGACGGTCACGAAAACAGCGGGGGCTTGTTCTTTGAATTTGGACATGCGCAACCCCTAGCATGAGTGAAGCCGAAAACGGAGCCAAACTTTACGCTTGGTGTATTAGCTGCTAAAAAAGCCTTTGGAAAACTCCGCGCGCGTCCTTACCGCTGGGCTATCGCCCCTTCTCCCGCATGAGCCTGAACCGTTCTGAAATGTTGATCTACGACTACCTGCAAGCCCAGCCCGACGAGCTCAGGCATTGGCAGGGAGTGGTTACCCGTGCCGCCCGGCTGAACCAGAATCCTCACCTGGCGGCGAATTCGATAGAACAAGACCTCTGGTCCTACTATCTGGAACGCGCATCAGTGGTGGAGCCTTTTCGCGGCGCCGCACGTCAGCATGGCCTTGCGCGCACCAGCATGAAAAATCTCGCCGAGCTGCTGTTGCGGCTGTGGGTGCCGCCCACGCCCAAAACGATTAAACCAGCCGACCCCTCGCCTTGATTTACGCTCCAATGGCACGCACCGTGCAACAGGAAGGTGAATTCGTATAAAAACCCGATCCGTAGTGCAGTCTGTAATCGACAAACCGCATAACTTATCCCCAGATACTCACAAGTTACCCACACATGGCAATCTTGAGCGGGACTCAACTCCCCAAATCACGGTCCAAGGTCTCCGCGAAGGTTAAAACCTTCGTCCTAGACACCAACGTCCTCCTCCACGACCCCGAGTCGATCTTCAAGTTCGAGGACAATAATCTGGCGATCCCAGTCGAAGTTCTGGAGGAACTCGACGCCATCAAAACGGAGCAATCCACGGAGCGAGGCCGAAACGCCCGCCGCGTGCATCGCATCCTCTCGGAGCTCCTCCCGGACTCCCGCTCGATGCACGAGGGCGTCAAACTCCCGCGCGGAGGCACCCTCTCGGTCATCATCAACCCCTACATCACCGACCCGACCAAGCGCGACCTGCCCTCCATGCAGGCCTTCCGCGCCATTCTCCCGGACCTCGGCAAAAAGGATAACCGCATCATCGCCGCCGCGCTCTACGTGCGCGACACCAACCAGCCTCCGACCATCCTCGTCACCAAGGATGTCAACGTCGCCCTCAAGGCCCGCGCCGTCGGCCTTGAGGCCCAGGACTACCTCAACGACAAGGTGGACAAGGTGGACGACGAGGGCGACTACCGCGAGGTCGCCGTCACCATCTACGAGCTCCAGCGCTTCTGCTCCGAGGGCGAGTTCACCCTCGAGGACGAGGCCGCGAAAGATCTCACCTTAAACGAATACGTCCTGCTGCGCTCCTCCGAGGGCAAGACCATGCCCGCCCGCTACTATGGCGAAGGCACCGTGCGCCGCCTCAAAATCCCCGACTTCATCAAGGCCCCCGGCGGCATCCCCGTGCGCGGTCGCAACCTCGAACAGCAGTTCTTCATGGACGCGCTGCTCGACGACACCATCACGCTCGTCACCTGCTTCGGCAAGGCCGGCACCGGCAAGACGCTCCTCTCCATCGGTTGCGCCCTCCACCAGACCCACGACGACCACTCTCGCTACGATGGTGTCTCCATTTCCCGCCCCGTGATGGCGCTCGGCAAGGACATCGGTTTCCTCCCCGGCACGCTCGAGGAGAAAATGAAGCCCTGGCTGCAACCCTACTTCGACGCGCTGGAAGTGCTCATCCCCTCCAAGCCGCAAAAAGAGCCGCAGTTCGCCTCGAAAAAAGTCGGCAAGAAAAAGCACCACAAGCACACCGAATCCGCCCTCGCCGCCTCGCTCAACCAGTCCACCTCCGGCCAGCCGCACCACCAAAACGGCGGTAACAACGGCGGCCCCGCCGCGCTGAAACCCTACGAACGCCTCATCAAGAGCGGTCTCGTCGAGGTCGAGGCCCTCGCCTTCATCCGCGGTCGTTCCATTGCCCGCCGCTTCTTCATCCTCGACGAGGCCCAGCAGCTCACGCCGCACGAGGTGAAGACCGTCATCACCCGCATCAGCGAAGGCTCGAAGATCGTGCTGATCGGCGACCCCGCGCAGATCGACAACCCTTACGTAGACTCGCGCAGCAACGGCCTCGTTTACTGCCACGACCGCATGAAGGGCCAGAGCCTCGCCGCCCACGTGAAACTCACCAAGGGCGAACGTTCCCGCCTCGCCGAACTCGCCGCCGACCTGCTGTAGCGCCTCGCTGGACGTCCGTGAGCGCTGGGTCTTAGGTAGGGCGGTCCCGCCCTACCTCAAGGCTAAACACATCGGGCGAATTGAGCTCAGCTCCGGTAGTCGGCGTTCTCGCTCACGTATTCGTGCGTGAGATCGCCGCCATACACCGTCGCCTCCGCCGCGCCCGCGCCGAGATCGACGTCAATCTCCACGCAGCGCTCGTGCGGCGGATAATCCACCGTGGCGGCAAAACTCCCGTCCGCTGTGGGCGCGCTCTTGTAAAGCTCCGCCGCCTTGAAGTGCGCGACCAGCGCCGCCTCCTTCTCGTAGTCTAATCTAAATACGCCGTCGGCGAAAATCTCCAGCCCGCCGATCCGCGCGCGCAACCGCGAGAGATCCAGCGTCGAACCGCTCGCGCCCACGTATTTTCCGATGGCCTGCACGAGGCGGCCCACGTTCGGGTCGTTGCCCGCGACGGCGCACTTGAAGAGCGGCGCGTTGATGATCGCCTTGCCCAGCGCACAGGCCGTCGCCGCATCGGGCGCGCCGCTCACCCGCACGCGCAGCACGTGCCGCACGCCTTCGCCGTTGCGCACCACATCCTCGGCCAGGTCCGCGCACACGCCGCGCAGCGCCGCCTCGAAGGCCGCGAAATCCGCGCATGGCACGCGGCCACTGCTCACCAGCACCAACGTATCCGAAGTGCTCGTATCACTATCGACGCTGATGCGGTTAAACGTCTCGTCCCCCACCCGCGCGAGGATGGCGCGGAGCTGCTCGCGCGGCACCGCCAGATCAGTGAGCACATAGACGAGCATCGTCGCCAGATTCGGCTCAATCATGCCCGCGCCCTTCGCGATGCCGACGATGCGCCCGCCGCCGAGCACGGTCGAACGGACCTTGGGAAATAAATCTGTCGTCACGATGCCCTCCGCCGCCGGCATGATGCTACCGCCCGCCAGCGCCTCGCGCGCCTTCGGCAGGGCCACGACCATCGCGTCCACCGGCAGTCCCCAGCCGATCACGCCGGTCGAGCAGGGCAGCACCTCGTCGGCCTTCAAGCCGAGCAAGCCGCCGGCGGCGGCGCACAAGGCCTCGCTCGCCTCGACGCCGCCGGGGGCGCAGACGTTGGAAATCTTGTTGTTGATCAAAATCGCCCCGAGCTTCGGCGCGCCCAGCCGGCGACGGCCCACGATCACCGGTGCGCCCGGGAATGCGTTGCGGGTGAAAAGCGCGGCGAAATCCGGCGTCGGCTCGTCGAGCGCGATCAGCGTAAGTGTCATGCGCGCGGGTTTGGGTGCCTCCTTGGGCATGAAATCGAATCGTGTAGTGCCCACTCGAAAGCCCTGCGGGAGGGCGGCCAGGCTGGAAAGCCAGGCGCGATGCGCTTCACGGG
>JBEGTN010000164.1:0-3231 GCA_041179405.1 Verrucomicrobiota bacterium | reverse complement strand
GGCGTAGATCAGCGCGTAGCTGCCGCTTTTTTTATAGGTTTTTCCGCCGTCGTCCTTGTCGTGAAAGGGTTTTGTTGTGTCGGCGGCGACGGTGCTCAGATAGCTGATGTGGGGATGCTTGGCCGCGAGCTTTAGGCTGTAGGTGGCCGCGCCCACCGTGGCGCTGTGAATCACGTCTTCGTTCAGCCGAATCTCCACGAGGTCGCCGGTGGCGGTGGCGGACAGCCGCTTGCCCTGGAGCGCCGGCATTTTGGTGCTGTAGGCGGTGTTGGCGTCTATCTGGATTTCCAGTGACGACATCGCGGATTCTGGGATCACGGGGAAATCTACCGGCGCGTAGTCGATCCCTCCGGTCACAAAAAGGAGATAGGACCAACCCTGCAGGCCGCTGAAATTCAGGGTTTGATTTTCCTTTCGACCAAGGATGTCTCGAACCGAGTCGTTTGGTCGATTCGCGCGGAGGTAGGCGTTGAAGGTGGCGGTCCGGTTCGAGATTTGTTGCCGAATGATGGTGCCGGCGAGCGGGCCGGTGGTATCGAGGCTCGACACGTAGGTTCCGGTGGCCGTGCCGCCGAGGGCGGTCAGGAAGGCGGCCTTGGTCGTGGAGTTGAAGCCCGTAGCGGTGATGAAGTTCACCGCAGCCTTGCCGGTGAGTCGCTTGGCGGACGGGTCTTGCGTGAAAGTAAGGCCGCCTGCTGTGACCTTCACCACCATGTGCGGCACGAGCAGCGCGCCTGGATACTCGGGAACAACATACACGCGAAATCCGCTGTAATAGAAATAGTTTAGAAGCAGCAGCGTCTTTTTGTATTCGAGATCGGTCCAGCTCGCGGCGTAGCCGGGTCTCGTGATCGTCAGACCCGGATAGGGAGCGGCGTCGAGGCCGAGCCAATTTACACCGGTGTAGAGCACCTCAGGGTTGTAGACGTTGTAAGGAGGCACCGTTTCGTCATAGGGAAGCAGCGTCCAACGGGATTGATAGGTGGCGGTGTAACCGGCCGCGCGGTAGAGGGCGACGAGCAGCGCCGACTGGTCCATGTCGTTGCCGGAACCCTCCAAAAGCGTGAGGTGCGCGCCCTTTTTGCTGCCGTAATAGTGCTCGTATTCGATGGCGTTGTAGACGAACTCGAAGATGCGGGTCGGGTCGTTTTGAAGGGACGCCGCGAGGTTCTGTATCTCCGGGGTGATCTCGTCGGCGACGTTGCCGGCGCTGGAACTGGAAGACGCGGAGAATGCCATCCGTCCCGGAGCCGGGGGCTCCTCTGACACCTCCTCGCCGCCGCTCGGTGACTGATCGAGCGTTCCGAGTGAGCTTGATTCCAGGACGGGCGCGGGCAGGTCGAGCCCGGCCGGGACCTGAAACTGCCAGCCGTCGGAGGTGTCGGCGCGGAGGGCGGCGGAGAAAATGAAGCAGCAGGCGAGCAGGAAGAGGCGAAGGCGCATGGGATGGAGAATCAGTTGGCGGCCTCGATGTTGCCCTCTTTGTCCAAGGTCAGCGTCCGCGCGGGGCTTCCCGTGATGGTCAGGCCGTCGAGCCAGCCTCGGGCGTCATAGTGGAAGGCGTCGAACTTCCCTGCGGTCTGGCTCTCGTCGGCGGTCGCCTTCGGGTCGAGGCCGAAGCGGAAGGCGTCGCGGTCGAGCAGGCCGTCGTTGTTCCAGTCCCCGGAGCCGTCGCGGGAGAGGTCGCCGAAAAAGTAGCGCTCCCACTTGTCCGGGAGGCCGTCGCCGTCGGAGTCGGCGGAGGACGGGACGTCGTTCGGGTCGAACTGCGTAACCCTGAGGAAGTAGCGGTCAGAGTCGGTGGTGAACTGGACGGCGAGCGCGGCGTCTGCGCCGCTCGGGTTGTGGTTCGGGAGAAAGACCCACGGCGAGAGCAGGTCAGGGTTCGTCTCGATGACGTAGTTGAATCCCGACCTGCCCCACCAAGAGAAGGTGTAGGTGGGCGGAATGGTCGAGCTGTCGGCGGACAGGGTCGAGCCGAGGTTGGCGTCGGTCGCGGTCTGCGCCTGCAGGCCGTCGGCGAGCGCGAGCGCGAGGGAGAGGGCGCAAATGGAGAGGGGGAAGATCGTTCGCATCGGAGGGGTGGGCGCGGTCAGCGCTTGATGCTTTTGGGGTCGAGCGGCCACCAGCGGAGCGTGGCGTCCGGCGTCCTGGGCGGGTGCTCGCGCAGCTCGCGTTCGCGCGCCTCGCTGTCGGCCTCCCTTTTCTCGTAGCCGACCTTGAGCGCGTCGTAGTTGATCTGGTAATACGCGCAGAGGCTATCGAGGCCGGCGAGGACGGGTTCCTGGCCCTTCGCGTCCCTCGCTCGGGCGTCGAGGAGGTATTCCGTCACTCCGGGCTCGAAATTGAGGCCGGAGGGGACGGGCGGTTTCTGACCGGCGGGCAGCTCGGACAGGTCGCACGCGTCGATGAGAGGGAGGAACCAGTCATACACCGTCGTCTCGGTCTCGAACTGGCCGACATTGGAAAGGTATCTAAAGTCGGCGTTCGAGTAGGCGACGTATTCGGTCACGCCCTCGTCGTCCCGCCAGCGCAGCTCTGTCACCGGCGTCTTGCCGCCGAGATAGACGGTGCTGGTGAAGCTGAGCACGACGTAGGCCTTCTGCGCCCTGCGGTCGGCAGTCGCCTGCTCGGCATCCGTGGGCTGGCGCGGCTCGGGCGGCGGCGGGGCCTTGGCCAAGGCCGGGGGCCTCACGCGTATCAGCGTCACTGTGTGGTCCCCGACGGTGATCACCTTGCGGCCGACCTCGGAATAGCGGGTCACGGGCGTCGGGGATGGCGAGGCCTCGGTCGCGCGGGACAGCGGGGACGCCAAGGCGCAGAGGCCGAGCGCCAGTAGTGAGCTATTTTTCATAGAGCGTGTTCGTAGCTAAGTCGCGTTCGGGGATGCCGGTCAACGGCGCACAACCCTTTTCACGTTAAATTCTTGCGTGGAAATCAAGAAATGAGAGATGCCGCGGCACGGAGACGACGCACGTCATTCGTGGAAACCTCGAGTATCAGGAGGTTTCGTCCGGTCAGGTTTTGCTGATAGCGAAGATTTTTGTCGGCAGTCAGAAACGCCTCGAACTTACCTTCGGCGAGACGGAGTAAATCGCCGTTTTAAAATCTACCCCAACCGCAGGTCTGGGCTAGTGCACTTATCTCGCCACCGATTTTCTTGGACACGGGGCAGTGACCAACCCGTAAGCCAATGAACCCAATGACCACCCAAGTTGAAGAGAAGCGCTA
>JBEGTN010000163.1:0-3256 GCA_041179405.1 Verrucomicrobiota bacterium | reverse complement strand
CCGACCCCGAGGAGGCGAAGGTGCTAATCACCGTGCACGGCGTGGGCTATCGATACGCGGGCGAAGCCGGGTGATGCTGCAGCCACGGCCCATGACGGGCGTGTTTATAACATTTATCGTTTGAAATGAGACTTTTTGCCTGGTGTAGGCCCGATCGGTAGTCGGGCTTTTCCTAGAGACCCCGCCCACTACCCCGACCACCGGTCGGGGCTACATCGAGCCAAGCTAGAGCATTTTAAGAAATGTCGTAGCCGTTCAGAGGTGGGGCGTGACCGCTGGGCGCGCCGCGTTGGCGTGGTGAATACCGGAGAGGCACGGTGGAACGAAACACAGCGGTCCCGCCCTACCTTTCAAACCGTCATTTTGGCTACAGTCTTATTTGAAATGCTCTAAGGGCGGCCCGGAGAACGGCCGACACGGCCGTTGCTACACCGGACGACCAGCCCGACCACCGGTCGGGCCTACACCGGACACCTTCAGCGGAAATCCACCAGCTCCAGGTCGAACACCACCGAAGCGTGGCCGGGGACCTTGTTGCGCAGGCCCTTTTCGCCGTAGGCGAGCCAGTAGGGCAGGACCACGGTGCGGCGCTCGCCCTTCTTCATGGTGAGGATGGCCTCGTCCCAGCCGGTCAAGGTCTGGTTGCGTCCGACAGTGTAGTTGTAGGGACCGCCGTTGTCGGCCGAGGAGTCGAACTTCCGGCCGTCAGAGAGGAAGCGGCCCTCGTAGTGGATGGTGACGGTCTGGCCGGGCTTGGGCGTGAGTTCGCCGGTGCCAAAGCGGCGGATGAAGTAGCGCGCATGGCCAGGCGTTTCGTGGGCTCCCGCGTAGTCGCGGGCGAGGATGGCGGCGTCGGCGGGCGACCACTGGTAGGCGACATCGGCCAGCGCGATGCGCATCGCGGCGTTGATCGGCTCGCCGGGGTTTTTGCGCATAAAAATCCCCGAGCGCACCCCGATGGCGACGGTGCCCAGCATCACAGCGAGCAACAAGAGATAGAAGGGCGTGCGCATAGAATGATGGTGGCGGAAAACCCCGACGGTTTAAGGGGAACGTTTAAGGTTAGGGCCGTTTCGCACTTCGCGCCCTAAAAACGGCTGCGGTAGGGGCGCACCTCGCGTGCGACCGAGTGTGATGATCGACGCTCCGTCCGCCAAACCCGGTCGCAGACAAGCTGCGCCCCTACACTCGGAATCGGCGGACACAGCCGTTCGATATGTTTGAAGACTCAGGACAGGAAGGAGCAGATGTATTCGCAGAGGCCGGACTCGACCGTGATGGTGAAGCCGGAATTGGCGGCGACATCGAAAGCGGTGCCGGCGGCGTAGGTGGCGACGGCGGTCTGGTCCTTCAGGGTGACCTTGCAGGCACCCGCGACGATCTCCATGCGCTCGGCGGCGCCGGTGCCGAAGTAGTAGGTGCCGGGACGGATGAGCCCGAGGGTCTTCTTGGAGCCGTCGGCGAAAAGCACGGTGTGGCTGACGACGTTGCCGTCGAAATAAACATTAGCCTTGGTGTGGACGGTGACGCCCGCGAACTGGGTGGGAAGGGAGGACATGGTGAGTGAAGAAAAAGGGAGGGAGAACGAGAACGATTACGAGAACGAGAACGATTTTTTTTCGAACGGATCGGGGCGGCGGGCGCCGCCAAAAGAGAGAGGAGGCGCTTCCAGCTCACTCTTTCGAAAAAACGGGAGCAAGATGCTCCCGCCACTATAGCCCTTGCCACGCAGGCTCGACGCCACGCGGCCGAACCGGCAGGACAAGGGGAATGCGTCTCGTCCTGGAGTTACTCATGCCGGTGTTTTTGCTGATCGCGCTGGGCGCGGGTTTGCAACGCGGCGGCTTTTTCGAGGCAGGGGTGGTGACGGGATTGAACCAGCTAAGCTATTGGGTGGCGCTCCCGGCGTTGATCTTTTCGGGGCTGGCGGACGCCAGCGATGTGGTGGCGGACGGGCGGACGGGCTACCTGCTGACGGTGTTGCTGGGCACGACCTTGCTGGTGGCCGTCGCGGGCTGGATAACGGCAGGATTGATCGGTGTGCCGTGGGCCGGACGTGGCACCTTCACCCAGGCTTTTTTCAGAGGCAATCTGGCCTTTGTGGGGCTCCCGATTCTGTTGCACATGCCCGGCGTGCCGACGGCGTCGGTCATGCTGATGCTGGCGCCCATGATGTTGTTTTACAACCTGCTCGCCATAGCGGTGCTGGTGGTGAGCCGGGAAGGTATCCGCCTCGGGGCGGTGCGGGCGCTGGCGGCGGAGTGGGTGCGCAACCCGATCATCCTCGCGAGCCTGGCCGGCGGGCTTTGCCGCTGGCAGGGCTGGACCCTCCCCTCGGTCCTCGGCGTGACCCTGGCGCAACTAGGCAAGATGGCGGTGCCGCTCGCGCTGGTGACGATCGGCGCGATCTTGTTGACCCTGCCGCTGGGTGCGAAGCGCGAGCGCGTGTGGATGGCAGGCGCAGTGGTGGGGAAAGTTATCATCTCGCCCCTGGTGGGCCTCGCGGTGGCGTGGGGGCTGGGGATCGTAGGCGCGGAGCGGACGACCCTGCTCGTGTTGCTGGCATGCCCTACGGCGGTGATTTCTTATGCGATGTCGGGCCAGATGAGCGACTACGAAGGCCTCGCGGCGCAGGCGATCGTCGGCAGCACACTGGCCTCGGCGGGGGCGCTGGCGACGATCTTGGCGCTGACGACGTGAGAGCGGCGTGCCGATGAATTTGGATTAAAGGGCGGGACCGCCGGGATCGCCGCGAGAATCCTGGGCGTTCGCCACACCACGGCGCGCCCAGCGGTCGCGCCCTAGTGCGTCCATGAAACCATGAACTCAGAAAGTGAAAGTCTATTCCCCCGTGCAGACAGAGAGCGCGGGGCAGTCGAAGGCAACTGCGTCGCCGCAAGGCGGGGTGGGGAGCAGCCGGAGACGGAAGGTTGGTCCCGAACGAAAGTGAACTCGATACGGCAGGTGCACCGGGCGAGCCTGCTGGCAAAAGGCGAAGCCTGCCGCGCGAGCGGTGAACCTGTCACGGTCCAAGGACTGCCAACACTGGCGACGGGGCGGTGCGGGTGTGGTTGGAGCGGGAACGTCTGGAAGGGAGCAGGGGATAAGTGGAGAGACCGAGCGGGGAGCCGAGCGAGAAACCCGACAGGAGTCAGAGCGTCCATAGTAGCGACGAAGCCGGGTAATGCCGGGGGAGCGAAGGGACGTAGAAAGACGAACTGCACCGAGTCGGACCCTTGGACCCACACTCCGCACA
>JBEGTN010000162.1:0-14749 GCA_041179405.1 Verrucomicrobiota bacterium | reverse complement strand
GCATAGGACGGGAAGAACGCGGTGCTGACCGTGGCGGTGTAAACCGGGTTGGAGTTTTGGGGGAGAATGCCGCCGCTCTCGGTGCCGATGGAGAGAAGGGTCGTCTGATTGGTCACGGTGGTGGAGCCATTCAGGAGGACGTTGCCGACCATATAATACTGCTGCTTGCCGGGGAAACCGCCGTATTGGGGATTGAGGAGGGTGGTGATGCCGTTGACGGGGCCGCGCTTGTAATAGTTGCCGACGAAGTTGACCTCCATCGCGCCGCCGTCGGTGGTGCGACTGCCCCAGTTGTAAACCACGTTGTTAAAGATGTCCAAACGGCCGGCGTAGTAGCCTCCGCCGTCGAGACCGCCGGCCATGGACCAGTTGCGACCTTCGTTATGGGCGAGCAGGTTGTGGTGGAGGCTGGCGATGTCGCCGCCGACGCTGGCGGCATAGCCGTGGGCGGTGCCGGCGGGGTAGTTTTGGTGGCCGGCGACGTTGAGCGCTTCGGAGAGGGAGCAGCGTTGGAAGGTGAGGCCCTTGCCCCCGCGGGTGCTGAGGCCTTCGTCGATGCCCCAGCCGATGGAGCAGTGGTCCATAATGGAGTGGTCCACACCGGCCATGCCGGTGGCGTTCTGGGTCTCGCCGTTTTCCTTGCCGACGAGGACGCGCATGAAACGGAAAATGCAGTCGCGCGCGCCGCTCATGGCGAGCTGGTTGCGCTTTACGCAGATGCCTTTGCCCGGCGCGGTCTGGCCGGCGATGGTGACGTAGGGCTGGCTGCTGCCGATGATGATGTCGGTGTCGAGGGTGATGAGGCCGCTCACGTCGAAGACCACGGTGCGGGGACCGTAGTCGCCGAGGACGGCGTCGCGCAGGCTGCCGGGGCCGGAGTCGTTGAGGTTGGTGACGTGGAGGACCACGCCGCCGCGTCCGCCGCGAGCGAAGCGGCCGTAGCCCTCGGCCTCGGGGAAGGCGAGGCGGCGGGGGCGGAACATCCAGGTGGTGCCCTTGGTGGCGCCGGCGACGCCGACCTCGTCCACGCGCCAATAATAGGTGAGATGGGGATTGATGCCGCCGGCGAGGTAAGTGTTGGCGGTCTGGTTGCTCTTGAACTCGGGGGAGGCGGGAGTAGCGGCGGTGACAGCGCTCTCGCTGAGGCCGAAATAGACGTTGTGGGAGACGGTGCCAAGGACGGCGGTGCCCCAGCTGAGGGTGATGGAGCCGGTGTCGGCGTTGGCGTGCTCGTCGGTGTGGGCGGGCACGGGGTTGTTGGCCTGGGCTTTGACGTTGGGGACGTCGATCTCGAAGCCGTTGAAGTGAACGTTTTTGCTGGAGTGCGTGCCGCTGGTCTCGGCTTTGATTAAGACGACCACATCCTGGCCGGCCACGGCGGTGACGGGAAAATAAGACGTGGTGGCGAGGTTGTTGTCGGTGACGCGAACCGAGACGGGTAAATCGTTCACGACCTGGGTGCCATTCACGAGGATATCGAGGGGGGCGAGGTTGGCGGCGAGGGTGCCGTCCCAGCTGTTAAGGTAGAGGAGCAGGCTGTGGTCGCCGGGGGTGAGGCCGGCGATGCGCATCTCGATCTGCGAGCCGGCCTCGCCTGTGTCCACCTGGATGCCGTCGCCGGTGAGATCCACGTTATAAACGAGGCTTTGCACGCCCTCTTTCCAGTAACCAGGTTTCAGGGCGATGCCGTTGGGGCCGACTCGGGTGAAGGTGACGGTGACTCCGTCGAAGGTGGCGCTGATGGTGTTGGCACCTGTGGGGAACCAAGTGTTTACGTTGTTAAGCTGTGGTGCCCATGGGGTATAGCCCGGGGCGAGGCCTTCGGACAGCGGGCGATTGCTGTTGTTGATATCCACCTTCAGTTCGGCGGCGAGGGCGGTGTTAAAGGCGAAGAGGGCGGCGAGCGCCACGCATGCGGTGGCCCGGGTCCGCGAAAGGAAGGGGATGAGGCTCATTTTTCTGGGGGGTAATGTCCGAACAAAGCCCGTAGTGAAGGGGTGCAGCGGGGGGAGGGCGATCAGGACGATAGCACAATTTTCCAGGATAATCCTCCGCGATAAGCCCTGTTTTTGCGTGTATCCTAAGCCTCATTACCCGGTGGGTGCAGGCTTTGGCGGGACGCCGAAGTCTGCCTGCCTTCCACAGGCGCTCCCCGGACCAACAGGAACCCCGAGCCCGGCGCGGCCAGGGGCGGTGGGCACTCAAAGGCCCTTCGCGGCGGGCCCAGCGTGTTTCGCCCTACCGGCGGACGCAGCGGTCCCGCCCATAAGCTGGGATCAGTGTTTTACCGTTTGAGGGTGGTGGAGGCGCCGGCGGCGAGGGTGATCGGCAGGGTCTCGCCGTTGAGGCGGAGCTGGGCCGGACGGCCCAAGGTGGAGCTGATCTTGGCGCTCGCGACGCGGCCGTCTTTCCAGGTGAGGTCGATGGTGAAGCCGTCGCGGGCGCGCAGGCCGGTGACTTTACCGGCGGGCCAGGCTTTGGGCAGGGCGGGCAGCAGGTCGATCAAGACGGTGCCGTCGGCGGTGCGCTGGTGGCTTTGCAGAAGCATTTCAACCACGCCGGCGGGGGCGCCGAAGTTGCCGTCGATCTGGAAGGGGCCGCAGAGGTCGAAGAGGTTGGGCAGGGTGCGCTTGGCCACGAGCAGACTGAACTGGCGATAGGCCATCTCGCCGTCGCCGACGCGGGCCCAGAGGGGGATGCGCCAGGCGAAGCTCCAACCGGTGGAGCCGTCGCCGCGCCATTTGAGCAGGAGCTTGGCGGCGTCGAAGACCTTCGGGTCGGCGGAGGGGGTGATGTCGGCGCCGGGATAGAGCGCCCAGAGCGGGGACATGTGGCGGTGGCCGTTGTTGGGCACGTCCAAGTCGTCGATCCATTCCTGGAGCTGGCCGTGCTGGCCGATTTGATTGGGCGGGAGCTTGGGGAGGAGGCCTTCGAGCTCGGCGACGAAGTCGGCGTCCCGATCGAGCTCGCGCGCGGCGGTGATGGTGGAGCTCCAGAGGAAGCGGATGAGCTGGTTGTCCATCGCGGGGCCTTGGGTGGTGGTGCCTTGCTCGGGGGAGTGGGAGGGAGAGGTGAGGAGCCAGCCGGTCTTAGGGTCGCGCAGGAGGTAATCGACAAAGAAGAGGGAGGCCTCGTGCAGGGCGGGGTAGGCGCGGTTGGCGAGGAAATCGCGGTCGCGGGTGAAGAGCCAGTGTTCCCAGAGGTGGTGGCAGAGCCAGGCGCCGCCGGTGGGCCAGAGGCCGTCGATGTTGTTGATGGGGGCGGTGCCGCGCCAGAGGTCGAAGTTGTGGTGGAGCACCCAGCCGCGGCTGCGGTAGAGCTCCCGGGCGGTGCGGGCGCCGCTGACGCGGAGGTCGTCGATGGAGGCGAAGAAGGGTTCGTGGCATTCGCCGAGGCCGGTGGTCTCGGCGATCCAGTAGTTCATCTCGTAGTTGATGTTGGTGGTGTATTTGCCCTCCCAGGGCGGGTTGAGCAGCTCGTTCCAAACGCCTTGGAGGTTGGCGGGCTGGGAGCCGGGGCGGCTGCAGGCGATGAGGAGGTAGCGGCCGTAGTTGAAGTGGAGGGCGGCGAGCGCGGGGTCGGCGTCGATGTTGCCGGCTTTGCGCACGAGGAGGATGCGCTCGTCGGTGGGGAGACCGGCGGCGGCGGTTTTGCCGAGGTCGAGGGCGGCGCGGCGGTAGAGTTTACGGTGGTCGGCGATATGGGTCGCGCGGATGGCGGCGTAGTCGCGCGAGGCGAGCGCGGCCTGATAGGCGACGCAACGGGCGCCGGGGTCGGCGGAGATGTCTTCCCAAGTTTTAAAGCTGGTGGCGGCGACGAGAAGGAGGGTGGCGCTGTCGGCGTTTTCGATCTGGAGCGACTTGCCGTCGGAGCGCACACTGCCTCCGTCGGCAAGGACACGGAGGGTGGAGGCGAAGCGCATGCCGTCGGGCTGGACCTCGCCGGTGAGGACGAGGTAGGGGCCGAGATCCAGCGTGATGCCGGTCGCGCAGGTTTTGTGCGGGGAATCAAGGCGGACGCCGAAGCTGAGTTTGCCCGGCTGGCTGGCGGTCAGGTGGACGGCGATGACGTTGTCGGGATAGCTGGCAATGACCTCGCGGGTGTAGGTGACGCCCGCCACCTCGTAAGTCGTGCTGGCGACGGCGGTGTCGAGGTCGAGCTCGCGGGTGTAGTTCGCGGCGGCTTCATGACCGGGGAAGGAGAGACGGATGTCGCCGAAGGGCTGGTAGGCTTTTTGGCGGACGGGGTCGCTGAGCATCTTGGCGCGGGCGAGGTCCTGGGCCTCGGTGACTTTGCCCTCGGCGAGCAGAGCGCGGACTTGAGGCACGATGTCGGCGGAGCCAGCGCGAACGTAGTTGTGCGGGCTGCCGGTCCAGAGGGTGTCTTCGTTGAACTGGATGCGTTCGCTGGCGGTGCCGCCGAAGACCATGGCGCCGAGACGGCCGGAGCCCACGGGCAGGGCTTCCTCCCATTTTGCGGCGGGTTGCCGATACCAGAGGCGGGTGGAGGCTTTGCCCAGGGCGGCGAATTCGCGGCGGAATTTTTGCGCGTCGATGCCCTGGGTGGGGAAGTAGCCCTCCTCGATGCGGATTTTATACTTTTTGAAGAAGGCGGATTTCTCCGTCATCGCACCGGCGTCGATGGCCTCGGCGCGGGCGGACTTGAGCTCGCGGAGAACGACGGCCTTTTGCTCGTCGGTGAGCACGGGGAAGATCTCGAGGTAGGCGCCGTAGGTGACGGAGACCTTGTTAATGGTGAGGACATCCTCGATCTGCTCGAGCTGGGCGGGCGAGAGGAGGAGGGCGAGGGCGGAGAAGGTTTCGGTGCGGGCGGGACGAAAGCCGGCGTAGAGGGCGGCGATTTTTTCCAGCGCGGCGTCGGCGTCGCGGGTGTTTTTGGCGGCGCGGGCCTGGTCGAAGGAGTTCCAGAGCGAGTTGAGCGCGGGATCGTTTTCGCGGTGCCAGGCGGTGAGGGCAGCGAAGTGGGTATCGAGGAGCAGGCGGACGCGGGCTTCGGTGGCGGGGTTGGCGAGCTTCAGGGCGGCAAGGATTTCGCGGGTGTGTTTGGAGGGTTCAGCCGGGGGCTTCGCCGCCGGGGTGGCGACAGGAGCGGTGGGCGGGAGGACCTCAGAGGGGCTGGCTGCCGGGGGCGTGACTCGCGGGCGCGAAGCAGTGCGGGGGGCGGCAGACACGATGGCGCAGCTGGCGAGAAGGGACAGGGCGAGGCGGAGCAGCAGACGGGAGACGCGCATAAGGGGTAAGTTGACGGGATAAGGAAAACGAAAGGGGCATCAATCAACCGGGATCAAGCAACGGGGTGTGGTTTTATGTGTTTTTAACGAAACTCCGTCCCGCGCCCCGGCGTGCTAGAGGTCTCCGCCGGAGGGCCGGAGGGTGATGTCCTCGGCCACGGTGTGGCTGGCGAGGGAGGTCAGGGCGACGACGGCCTCGGCCACGCTGGCGGCGCTCATGAGGCGGGCGCGGTCCACACCGGAGCCGTCCCAGGCGGGCGTGTCGGTCGCGCCGGGATGGATACACAGCACGCGCAGGCCGGTGCCCTTCGTCTCGGCTCGGAGGGCGGCGGCGAGGCCGGTGAGACCGTGCTTCGCCACGGTGTAGGCGGCGCAATTGGGGAGAACTATTTTGCCGCAGATGGAGCTGATGAAAACGAAGTCGCCGGATTTGCGCCCGGTGAAGGCGGGCAGGAAGGCGCGGGTGACGAGGTAGGCGGAGCGGAGGTTGGCCCCGAGCATGTCGTCGAAAATCGCGGGCGTGGTGGCGGCGAAGGTCGCGGGTGTGAAGCGGCCGGCGTTGTTGACCACGATGTCGGGCGGGCGTCGGAAAAATTTGGATACGGCGGCGGGCAGGCGGGCGACGGCGGCCTCGTCGGTGACATCGCAGACGAAACCATGGGCGGCGGCGCCGAGGGCTTCGCAGCGGGCGGCGGTGGCGTCGAGGTTGCGGGCGTTGCGGGCGACGAGGGCGAGCTTCGCGCCGGGGAAAGCGCGGGCGTAGGCGAGCGCGAGCGCGGCGCCGAGCCCCTGGCTGGCGCCGGTGATGAGGACGAACGGCGGACGGCGGCGGGCGGGGGATTTTTTTGCCACGAGGTTAACGGCGGGACTCAGCACACCAGACTGCGGAAGGCGTCGAAGTCGGCGGCGAGGCCGCCGGGGATGCCTTTGCAGATGACGCTCACGGCGTCGTGCGAGTGGAGGGATTCGAGGTGCGAGCAGGCGACTTGGAAATCTGCGATGCGCGCGTCGGGCGCGAGCTCGGCGTAGACGAGGCGGGCGGCGTCCTCGACGAACTTGATGTGCGCGCCGTTGAGCTCGGCGAAGGCCTGCTCGTCTTCGCGTTTCACCATCACTTGCGTCTCGGTGACGAGTCCGCGCAGCACGTGGGCTTGAAGATCCTCAAGGTGGAACTTTGCGCCGGGAGCGAGCTCGACGAGCACGCGGGCCTTGGAGCGCTGGTTGTGCGGGATGGCGTAAACATCGCGGGCATCGCGGGCGTGTTCGCTGAGCTCGGCGCTGCACGGGCAGGCGGAGGAGTAAACAAAATCGAGTTCGATGAGGCGGCGCACGGTGCCGTCCTCCGCGATGCGGCCGAGGAAGGCGGCGTGGTAATACTGCCAGCCGACGAGGCCGCTGCGCAGGGCGAGCTGCGGCATCGGGTAGGAGAAATCGAGACGCAGGCGGGCGGAGAGCGTGCCGACGGCGCGGCGGTATTTTTCGAGGATGCGGGCGAGCAGGTCGGGAGTGAAGACCTCGTCGGCGTGCTCGTAAAATGAGCGCATGATGCGGCTCATGTTGATGCCCTTCAAGCCGGCGGCGAGCGAGACGGTGCCGGTGACGGAGGTCTCAAGGGTGTGGACGGTTTTGCCGTTTTTGGTGCGGTAGCGGAGGGGCAGTTTGAAGCCGGAGATGCCGACTTGCTGGATGGCCACGGGCTCGCCGGGGATGGCCTCGACGGCCTCCATCATGTCGGGCAGCGAGGCCTTGTAAGCGGGCGAGAGGGTGAAGGCCGAATCGTAACGGCGGGTGATGCGCGGGGCGGGGGGACCGCCAGCGATGCGATGGAGATACATTTTCTTCTTCACGGGCGCGACGGCGGGCTGGGTGGGGGCGGCGGAGGCGCCGGCAGATGCAGGCCTGGCGGGCTTGGCTTTCGCGGTGGCGCGGGAAGGGCGGGCCGAGGCTGGAACGGAGGCCGAGCTGGAGCTCGGCGTTCCCAGGGGCTTGGCGCGGTTTTGGCGGGAGGTTTTGGCGGGCATGGTCGTTTTTATATCGGGCGGGAGGGCTGGCTGGTGGGGACGATAACACCTTGGGCCCGACGGAGCGGGCTTAGCCGGCTGAAAGAGGAAGATAAGGCGGGGAATTAAGGGGCTGCGGTGGACGGACCGCGATACTCGGCAAAGTTGCGCGGGGTTTCGAAGAGTTTCACGGCGTGGAGGCGACCGTTCTTGATATGAGGCTCGATCTGCTCCCAGAAGGCGATGACGAGATTTTCGGTGGAAGGGATGATGTCGCGCAGGAAGGGAACCTCGTCGTTGAGGTTGCGGTGGTCGCAGGGTTTCAGGATGTGCTCCTCGAGTATGCCCTTAAGCGTGCCGAGGTCCATGATGTAGCCGGTCTCGGGGTCGGGCTCGCCGGCCACGGTGACCTCCAGGACGTAGTTGTGGCCGTGCCAGTGGGGGTTGGTGCAAAGGCCGTAGCGTTCCTCGTTCCAGCGCTGGGATTTAGTCGGGTTATAGAGGCGGTGGGCGGAGTTGAAGTGAACCTGGCGGGTGATATACACCGTGCCGCGCAGCGCGCGGACGGCGGGGCGCGGAGGACGCGCGACGCGAGATTTTGAAGAGGACTTGGCCATGGGCAAGGGACACGGGTGAACCTTAATGGCGGCGGGGTCAACGGCGGGGGCGGTTTTCCCCGGCCCCGGTCAAGAGAAGGGTTGAGCGTGCGGACGGTTTGGATTTGCTCGGGGCAGACATGGCGATGCGCATCCAAATCCTCGGCAGCGGCAGTTCGGGCAACGCCGCCCTCCTGCGCACCGACGGGGCGCGCGTGTTGATCGACGCCGGGTTCTCGGCGCGCAAACTCACGGAGCTCCTGCTCGCGGCGGATACGCGGCCGGAGGAGCTCGACGCGGTCTTTCTCACTCACGAACACGGCGACCACGCGGCGGGGGTGGAGATGTTTAAAAAGCACCCGCACGTTTCCATCTTTGCCAACGAGGCCACGGCCCGGGCGGTGCGCGCCAAGCTCGGCGGCGTGGTGACGTGGCGGCTTTTCGAGAGTGGCACGCGTTTCGCGTTTCGCGATTTGGAGGTCGAGAGCTTCACGGTGCCGCACGACGCGCAGGAACCGGTGGGGTTTACCTTTGCGAGCGGGAGCGACGGCGATCTTTTCGCGCCGCGCCGCAGCCTCGTCTGGCTCACCGATCTGGGGCACGTGCCGGCGTATGTTTACGCCCACCTGCGCAGCTGCGACGTGGTGGTGGTGGAGAGCAATCACTGCCCCAAGTTGCTGGAGGCGGACCACCGCCGGCCCTGGAAAACCAAGCAACGCATCGGCGGGCGCCACGGACACCTTTCCAATCAGGCCGCGCACGATCTGCTGGAGGCCACGGCGAGCCCGCGTTGGCGGCAGGTTTTTCTCACCCATTTGAGCCGGGATTGTAACAGCGTATCGACCGTGGAGCAGGTTTTCGCCGGTTTGCGCACGCGTCTGGGGTGCGGTTTTCACGTCGTGGCACCTGGGGCGGGAGCGCCGGCTTGGGAGTGGTAGGCGTTAACGATTAAACCCTATCGGCAGGCTCCAGCCTTTAATCTGGGCTGGCGCTACCGTTGGTGTGCGTTTTGCTGTTGAGTCGTATGGCCATATCAAACGCTGAGTTTCGCCGCACTAAAATCATCTTCACCCTCGGTCCCGCCACCGAGTCCGAGGAAATGCTGGAAAAACTGATTACCGGAGGCGCGGATATCGCCCGCCTCAACATGGCGCACGGCAAACACGAGTGGTGCCGCGCCGTCATCAAGCGCATCCGCGCGGTGTCCGCCCGGGTCGGTCGCGAGATCGGCATCATGATGGACATTAAAGGCCCCGAGATTCGCACCGGCGACGTCGAGTCTCCCATTGAGTTAAAAGTGGGCGAGACCTTCGACTTCACTGTCAAACCCGGTGACCGCGACGGCGGTGAGGAGATCCGCTCGGTGAACGTCAACTACCAGGATCTCGTCAACGACATCAAGGTCGGCGACATCGTCCTGGTGGATAGCGGCCTGATGCGCTTCGAGGTGCTGGAAAAGAACAACGCCCGCATCCGTTGCAAAGTCCTCATCCCCGGCCAGCTCACCTCGCGCCGCCACATCAACCTCCCCGGCGTGAAGGTGAACCTCCCCTCCTTCACCGAGAAGGACCGTCTCGACACCCTCATGGGCATCGAGGAGGGCATCGACTTCGTGGCGCTCTCCTTTGTGCGCGAAGGCGCGGACATCGAGCAGTTGCGCGAGTTTCTTCGGGCCAACAAATCCCGCGCCAAGATCATCGCCAAGATCGAGGACCAGCAGGCCATCTCTAATCTGGACGAAATCGTGCGCGCCACCGACGCCCTCATGGTTGCGCGCGGCGATCTCGGCATCGAGTGCCCCTTCGAGGAACTGCCCTCCATTCAGCGTCGCGCCGTGAAGGCCTGCTTCGACCACGGCCGCGCCGTCATCATCGCCACCCACATGCTGGAATCCATGATCTTCCAGCCCATGCCGACCCGCGCCGAGATCACCGACGTCGCCAACGCCGTGCATGAGCGCGCCGACTGCGTGATGCTCTCCGGCGAGACCACGGTGGGCAAATACCCGATGGATTGCATTCGCATCCTCGAAAAAGTCGCCCGCCGCGTCGAGTCCGAGGAACCGGTGGTCAACCTCGCGCCCGCCTTCCTCAAGGGCGACAAATTCAAGCTGCTCGCCGCCGCCGTCCACCTCGCCAACGAGATGCCGGGCATCACCATCCTCACCTTCACCCGCCAGGGTTTCATGGCTCAAGGTCTCGCCGCGATGCGTCCCTGCCTCGCGCCGATCTACACCATGACCAATTCGGTCGAGACGCTGCGCGAGATGCGCATCCTTCGTGCCGTCGATCCTTATTTCATGACTTTCGATTCCGAGCCCAACGACACCATCGAGCGGGCCATCACCTTTCTGGTCCGCGCGGGCCGCTTGCAAATCGGCGACCGCCTCATCGTGGTGACCGACCTGCTCTCCCACGATCGCCTCGTCGATAGCATCCAGCTCCGCAAGGTCCACTGAGCGGTTCCGTTTCCAAGGTAGGGACGCACCTCGCGTGCGACCGGGCTTGGGGCGGGCGGTGCCGCTTCGTCGATCACGGTCGCAGTCAAGCTGCGACCCTACCCCGGAAATGACGGCCTGACCGTTTTGATACGGTTGAAGGCAAAATGGTATCAGGCCTTCTTCACGAAGCAGGACTTCAGCGCCATCGGCGTGCCGTCCACCTTGCAATCGATGTCGTGGTCGCCGTCCACCAAGCGGATGTTTTTACCCTTTGATCCCTGCTTCAAGACCTGCGACGAACCGCGCAGTTTCAGGTCTTTGATCAACACCACGTCGTCGCCGTCGGCCAGCACGGTGCCGTGGGCGTCCTTGATCACGCGGGCCGCCTCGGGTGCCGCTTCGCGCGGCCATTCGTGACCGCAGGTGGCGCACTCCCAGTGGTCGGCATGGGCGAGAACATCATCGAGCGTGCAAGCGGGGCAGGCGGGTGTGGCGGCGGGAGCGGTCATGTGAATGCGAATGTGCGCCGTCGGGCATTACACCTGCACGCTCAAACGCAACTTTGCTCCGTTTTCCGTTTGTTTAAAATGTATACGATTCCCTCCTCGCGCCTCCCCGTGGCACGGAGCCTGCATGAAAGAATTTCACCCTGCGCACCCTTCCTTGCCCATGCCCGCACCCTCCGCCGCGTTGTCGCCGATCCAGGTCATCATTAACGAGCTTCATCGTCGGCTGCGGGATAATCACGACGGCGTGGTCGCCACCTACATCCCCGAGCTGGGCAAGGCCGACCCCGACTGGTTCGGCATCTGCTTGGTGATGGCGGACGGCACTATCTACGAGGCCGGCGACACCGCCCAGACCTTCACCATCCAATCCATTTCCAAGGCCTTCAACTACGGCATCGCCCTCGAGGATAAAGGCCAGTCCGAGGTCCTGAAAAAAATCTGGATGGAGCCCAGCGGCGAAGCCTTCAACTCCATCAGCCTCCAGCCCGGCTCCGGCCGCCCGCTCAACCCCATGATCAACGCCGGCGCCATCGCCACCACCGGCTTGATCGACGGCGCGAGCACCGACGCGAAAATCCGGCGCATCACCGACATCCTGTCCCTCTACGCCGGCCGCCCCCTGGAGATCGACCAGGCCGTTTACCGCTCCGAAAGCGAGACCGGTCACCGCAACCGTGCCATCGGCCACATGCTGCGCAATTTCGACATCCTCACCGAGGACCCCACGCCCACCTTGGAGGCGTATTTCATGCAGTGCGCCTTACTCGTCCATTGCCGTGACCTCGCCGTCATGGCCGCCACCCTCGCCAACGGCGGCCTCAACCCCCTCACCGGCCGCCGCGCCGTGGCCGGCGAATATGTGGAAAACATCCTCAGCGTCATGGCCAGCTGCGGCATGTATGACGCCGCCGGCGCCTGGATCTACCAGGTCGGCATCCCCGCCAAAAGCGGCGTGGCCGGCGGCATCATGGCCGTCCTCCCCGGCCAGCTCGGCATCGGCGTCTTCTCCCCCCGTCTCGACCCGCAGGGCAACAGCGTGCGCGGCATCGCCGCCTGCCGCGAGCTCTCGCAAAAATTCAACCTCCACCTCTTCAACGCCGCCCACCAGGCCCGCTCGGTCATCCGCCGGATCAGCTCCTCCGCCGAGTCGGGCTCCAAGCGCATCCGCTCCATCAGCGAGCAGAGCCTGCTGCAAAAAGAGGGCGGCCGCATCCGCCACCTGCACATCCAGGGCGAGCTGCACTTCGCCACCGCCGAGCGCATCGTCCGCGAGACCCTCGCCCACGCTGAGCACGCCGACCACATCCTGCTGAATTTCCGCCACGCGCCTGTCCTCGACTTTGTGGCCGCCGAATTGCTCGTCCGCCTCGCCCTCACCCTCGACGCCTCCGGCAAGACCCTCACCCTCACCGGCGGCGTGATCCTCGGCAAACTGAAGGACGCCTTCCAGGTGGGTCTGCCCGCCGAGGTCTGGCCCCGCGTCGAGTTCATCCCCGACCACGAGCTCGCGCTGGAGCGGCTCGAAAACCGCCTGATCGCGCACTGTTCCCGTCCCGGCTGGGATAACCGCCTCCTCGAGCCGGAGGAGTGCGAGCTCTTCGCCGGCCTCGACGAGCAGGCGAAATGCCTCCTCGGCGGCCTGCTCAAGCCGCGCTGCTTCGCGCCCGGCGAACGCATCATCGCCGCCGGCAGCACGGACCGCGTGCTCTTCTTTATCCTGCGTGGCACCGCCGACGTTTGGATCGAGCCGGTAGGCCAGCCCCGCTTGCGCGTGGCCAGCTTCTCCGCCGGCACGGCCCTGGGCGAGTTGGCCCTGATCGACGCCTCCCCGCGCTCCGCCACCGTGCTCGCGCACACCCAGGTGGAGTGCGTCGCGCTCTCGGCGGCGGACTTCGAGCTGCTGGAGCGCGAGCACCCCCGGATCAGCGTGAGCATTCTGCGCAACCTCGCCAAAGTTCTCGCCCGCCGCCTGCGCAAGGCCAACTCCGAGATTAGCGCTGCCCACGCCGGCTGATGCTACTTCGGCGCGCCCGCGTCGGCCGCTTCGCCTGCACGGTCGGAGGGTGAACAGGGCGGCGCGAAAAAAGGCCGGCACCGTCACATAGTTGCCCTTGCGGGATCCCGTTGCCCTATACCAAATCCTCTTTGTTTTTAGACTCTGGCCCAAAGGTAGGGCGTGACCGCTGGGCGCGCCGATTCGGTTGCGATTCCCAGTTAATGATCGCGGCGGGCCCAGCGGTCCCGCCCCACCATAAGTCTAAATGCTATTGGTGATGGGTATCAGCCCGGCACGCGCAATCCTACGGCCTTGGCCAAGGCCGCCTGCCGAAGGTCGAAAGTCCAGAACTCGCGCACACCGAGCACCAGCGCCGCCGCCACGTGCAGAATGTCCAGACTCCGCCCTCTTAACTTCTCGGAATAGCTGGCGCTGAGCCGTTCCGCCTCGCGCGTGATGTCACCAAGATCGGGACTCGCGCCGACCAGCACTCCGCCCGCCAGATCGGCGAGAAAAAGATTCAACGAGGCTTCCTTTTGCGCCGCGGTGATCTCTTTTCGAAATACACGAAGACGCAGCGCGTTTCGCAGCTCCAACTGATGCAGCCAGATCACCGGCACGGCCTCCGAGGTGCGCCCCAGACGCGCAATCGCCGCCACCGTGTGCGCATCCGGCGCATACACCGAGCACAACAGGCCCGTATCCGTATAAACCTTCATCGTTCGCCGCGCGCCTCGCCGATCAATTCGGTCGCCGTAAGTGCCGAGACCTTCTCTCCATAAATCTCCTGCAGGCGTCCCGCGAAATCCGGTTTCGCAGCCCGCGTCGCCGGACGGGCGGGCCGGATAACGACGACCGGTTTCCCTCTCCGTCGCACCTCGACCGCCTCGCCTGCCTCGGCCCAGCCCAGGACCCGTGAGGTCGCGTGCTTGAGTTCCCGAATGGTGGAGATTTTCATGATGTGACACATGTAGGTGCCCCGTTGTTTTGTCAACGGCCCGCCACGTGAAGCCGACCCCCGCCTGCGCGCTGCTCAACGGGCGGGTGGCACTGGC
The DNA here is from genome assembly GCA_041179405.1 of Verrucomicrobiota bacterium. Lineage (GTDB taxonomy): Bacteria > Verrucomicrobiota > Verrucomicrobiia > Opitutales > Opitutaceae > IMCC26134_A. The sequence continues at coordinate 902 of JBEGTN010000162.1, read as the reverse complement.
CTGTGCCGGTCTCGAATCCGGGGCCGCGCCGATCTTGGAGCAAGTCACGCCGGTGACGGCGGACCTGCTGCATTGGTGGTTTCAGCAGGATTGCTGCGATGCGCGGGCGGTGAATTTCCACGCCGGACAACGGCAGGCGAGCGTGTGCGAGTGCGAGGAGGTTGGGTGCAAGGTCACGGGCGGCGGGGGCATCGCGATCACCAACTGGCAACGCATCAAGGAAATCGAGGACGAGGCGGATCCGGAGGAGGGGGAATCATTTAACCTGTCCCTAAGAGTTCCCTTGTGCCTGGGTTTTCACGCTACAGATTCGGAATTAATCCCGCCCATGAAGAAGATATCCTCGAAACTCCCCTCCTGGCTGCGTGGGTTCAACAGGCTCGTTTTATTTACGTCGTTTCTACTTTTCGCTTCGCAGTCCTTTGCCCAGCCCTACGCGACCGTCAGCACTTTTGCCGGCGGCCCGTTTAATGATGGTCCCGCTGCCGCCGCCCGCTTTTTTTTGCCGAGAGACGTCGCCGTGGCGGCGGATGGCACTACCTACGTTGCGGATAATGGAAATTTCCGCATCCGTAAAATCTTTCCAGATGGCTCTGTAACCACTTTCGTGGGCTCGGGGGTAGCAGGCTTTGCCGATGGGCCCGGTGAATATGCAAAGTTTCTTTCCCCCACAGGTATCACGATTGGTCCGACCGGAGATTTCTATGTCGCAGATGCTCTTAATAATCGCATCCGAAAAATCACTCCAGCCGGGGTAGTTAGCACTCTCGCCGGCTCTGGTGTGGCCGGGTTCGCCGACGGTCCCGGCGCCACCGCGCAATTCAAAAGTCCGCTTAGGCTGACCACTGGCCCGGACGGGACGGTTTACGTCGCCGACACAGATAATAATCGCATCCGCAAGA
>JBEGTN010000161.1:0-2643 GCA_041179405.1 Verrucomicrobiota bacterium | reverse complement strand
CCAAAAACCGAAAGCCTGATTTTCACCACCCATGAGCGCAGTCTCCGTTCCCTTTTCCTTCAGCCGTCTGGCCCTGATCGCCAGCAACACCTTTCTCGAGGCCGTCCGTCAGCGGCTGTTTAACTTTCTGCTCCTGCTGGCGATCGGGCTGGTGGCGAGCGCGCAGTTTTTTCGCGACTTCAACTTCGGCTCCTCCGAGTTGAAGTTCATCGCCGATTTCGGCTTTGGGGCATTGGTGTTTTTCGGTTCCGCGCTGACCATCACGACGACCGCGCAGTTGTTCTTCAGCGAGATCGAGAATCGCACCGCCTTGACGCTGCTTGCCAAGCCCATCTGGCGGGCCGAGTTTGTCTTCGGCAAGTTTGTCGGTGTGTTCGCCGTGATCGGCGTCTTTTGCGCGCTCACGATTGGTCTGATGATGGCGCTGCTGTGGCATCGCGAGGGCCAGTTGATGACGATCGACCCTGAGTCTTTCACCTCGGGCCGTATCGTGCGCTACGGGGATTTGTTTATCGTGGGCGTGTTGCAGTGGCTGAAGTTCGGCGTGCTCTCGTCCATCGTGCTGTTGATCGCCACTTTCTCTAACAGTAACCTCTACACAGTGGTGACTGGGTTTTTTGCCTTGGTGATCTGTCACCTTCAGTATCTGGCGCGCGATTCCTGGAGTAATGTAGATTCCCTGATGTTGCGCGTTTTGGTGCAGGTGCTCGGGCTCATTTTCCCTAATTTCCAACTATTCAACCTGGGCGACGAGATCGGGCAAGGCGCCGCTCTCGATCCGATGCTGGCCGGCCGGGTGGCCGTTTACGCCGTCGCCTACATCGCGGTGATCGGCGGTCTGGCCGTCTATAGCTTCCGCAATCGCGAAATTTAAGCCATGACGCTTGCGTTTATCTCCTCGCGCTCACTTCGCACCGGCGTGGTCGTGGCCGCCAGTTTGGTTCTTGCCGGGCTGGGCCTGCGCGTCGTCGAAGCACCGGCCTGGGAGGTCGTTCGCGCCCGGCAGCCTTCGCTACGGCTTGAGTCAGTCAAGGACGCGCTCGGCCAGGGTGTGACCGTGGGCTTGCTGGGCGGCTTTCGCGCCATCCTCGCCGACCTGTTCTGGATTCGCACCAACTACGTCTGGGAAAAGAACGACCTGCCCGCCACGCAGACCTCGATCAAGCTGGTCACCGCCATCGACCCGCGATCCACCTATTTTTGGCTTAACGGCAGCCGCATGATCGCCTACGATATGCCCAACTGGCGTATCGATAAGGCGGGCGGTTATGATAAAGTCCCCGACACGGTGAAGCGGCATTTCGACGAGGAGCAATCAGCCGTTGCGATTCGTTATTTGAACGAGGCGTTCGGCTTTCATCCGAATAGCCCGATTATCCGCCTGGAGATCGCCAATGTTTATCTGAACCGCCTCAAGGACACCGAGACCGCCGCGACCTACTACCGCCGCGCCGCCGAGCATCCCGACGCTCCGTATTACGCCGCCCGTATCTACGCCGAGTTGCTCCGTAAGATGAATCGCAATGCCGAGGCTTACGACTACCTAAAGCAGCTCTATCCGACCCTGCCTAAGGACAACGCACAGGCATCCGCCGCGACTGTGCTAGGGCGTATCCACGAGCTTGAGGATGAGCTTTCGCTCCCTGCGGATAAGCGGTATAAGCCTTAGATTCGTTACGGCTACGGCCGCCTCGGATGATTTTAACGGCGGTTCCTGTTATCTCAACAGGTTTTCCATCATGGATTACCGTGTTATATTGAACTTAGAGCATTTTCTTAAAAACTATAGCTGAAATTCAACCGACGGATTTTTGCCGCGAAAGAACGCAAGGAGCACAAAGAAAAGATTTTCCGTCGGTGTATCTTTTGCGTTTTCTGCGTTCTTTTGCGGCTACACTTCCGGTTAAAATGCTCTAGAATCGCGGGCAAAACCGCCTTTTCCCTTGCCTGACATTCTAATCTTATGTTTGTTTGGTAATTTACTCAACAAATGAGCGACGCCACAAATCTTCATCCGATCTTTGATCGTGTCCTTTCACGGGGCGACAAGGAGGCGCGGCTCGGGCAGCGCGGACGGGTGATCTGGCTCTACGGTCTCTCCGGCTCCGGCAAAAGCACGCTGGGCATCGCCTTGGAGCGCCGCCTCCACGCCGAGGGTTTTGCGACGCAGTTGCTCGATGGGGATAATATCCGCACCGGTTTGAATCGCGGGCTGGGTTTTGGCGACGCCGACCGTTCGGAAAACATCCGCCGCATCGCCGAGGTCGCCAAGCTCTTCGCCCAGGCCGGCGTCGTGACGCTTTGCTCCTTTATCACCCCGCTCCGCGCGCACCGCACGCTGGCGCGCGAGATCATCGGCGAGGCCGACTTGCTGGAGGTCTATGTGAAGGCCTCCTTTGAAACCTGCGCCCGTCGTGACCCCAAGGGGCTCTACGCCAAGGCCTCCGCCGGCGGGGTGGGGCAGTTCACCGGTAAAGACTCCGCGTTTGAGGAGCCCGCCGCCGACGTGCCCGGCACGCTGGTGGTTGATACCGAGGCCGCCACGCCCGAGGCCTGCCTCGATACCTTGCACGCCGCCGTGCTGCCCCGCATTCGTCTTTGATCCCGCTGATTTTCGCGTCTCCGTTTTTCCCTATTTCATAT
>JBEGTN010000160.1:0-3500 GCA_041179405.1 Verrucomicrobiota bacterium | reverse complement strand
TCTCAAGCTGCGCGAGAGCGAACCGGGCGCGCACTTTGTGCTGGTAGGCGACGGTCCGGCGCGGGCCTCGCTGGCTGCGGCGCATCCAGAATTCCACTACGCCGGGATGCGACGCGGAACGGACCTGGCCGGGCATTACGCCTCGGGCGATCTGTTTCTCTTCGCCAGCGTGACGGAAACCTTCGGCAACGTCGTCACCGAGGCGATGGCCAGCGGCCTGGTGACGGTCGCCTACGACTACGCCGCGACCCGCGAACACGTGCGCGACGGGATCAATGGCTTTGCGGCCGATTTCAACCAACCAAGCGCCTTCCATGCGGCGGTCACGCGGGCCTTGGCCTCAAAACCGCGCTGGCCGGCCATCCGCGCGGCGTCTCGCGCCTCGGCGCTCAAGTTAACCTGGGATGCGGTCGTGACTCGTTTTGCGGAAGACCTGACCAACGCCATCGCGGACCACCTCCGCAAAACGCACCGTTAAATAAAAAGCCCCGGGCCGTATAAGGCACCGGGGCGGCAGACGACGGTCTGGTCGAGACTCAGGGCGCGACAGGCTTGGCGTCCTGTTCGGCGGCCAGCTTTTTAAGTTCGGCGATGCTCTTTTCCAGTGAGGTGTTCACCGAGAACACGCGCTGATAATAGAGCGAGCGACGCTTGTAATCAGGCGAAAAAATCAGGCGATTGATCAAGCGGGCTTCCAGTTCAGCGGTGGCGCGGGCGAGCTCGGCCTCGCGTTCCTGTTGAGCTTTGAGGGCGGCCAGACGGGAGGTCTCGCGCTCGACGGCCTCACGAGGGGCCTGCTCCTGCACTTGAATCTGCGTCAAAGCCTCCTTCCGCGTTTGCTCGGCTGCGGTCGCCTCGGCGGCGCGGGCTTCGGCCCGTTTCCGAGCTTCGGCATCGGCGGCGGCGCGCTGGGCGGCCAAGGCTGCCTCACGCTCGGCGGTGGCGCGGGCCAGTTCGGCCTCGGCGGCGGCGCGCTGCGCGGCGAGTTCGGCCTCGGCGGCCTTTGCTTTTGCCAGATCAGCGGCCGCTTTTTCGGCCTCAAGGCGGGCCTGCTCGGAGGCAAGACGCTGCGCCTCGGCGGCGGCTTGCGCGGCCTTGAGCTCGGCGGCGAGGCGTTCCGCCTCGACACGCTGGGCGGACTCCAAGCGAGCGGATTCCAGCTTCGCCGCCGTCTCAGACTGAGTCCGGCGATATACGCTCAAGCCGTAGCCGGCAAAGAGGAGGATTAAGAGTAAGATTATGCCAATAGTAACGCCACGTTTCATAAATAAACACACCACCAACGGAAAAACCTCCTCCAAGGCAATGAAAGATCAACCTACCGGCGCGGGTTTTTATAGTAGATGTAATTGGCCAGGAACGACAGCCCGGACAAGCTGGCGAGAGTGCGGACGTTACTCATGGCGCCGACGACATGGGTGAGCGGAGAGGCCGCAGGCTCCCGGATGCGGAGTAACAACCAAACTACGAGGAGAGCCGCCACAGGCTGAAACACAAACGCACTATGATAAACGAGAAGCGAAGGACTCCCAGCCATAAAATGCTCCAGCAAGCCCCCCCCGAGCACGGGCGCGATGGCAGCGAAAAGCGAGGTCACTGCGAGGTTGACGCCGAGCGCGAGATTACGCGCCGGCACCGGCAGCAGTTTTAACAGCAACGTGAACATCCCCAGAAAGAACCCGGCATTGGTTGCCCCGCCCCACGCCCACATCGCATAGAGCCAGCCGGAGTTCGCGGGCGTCAGAAAGCACCAGGCGAAGTTCGTCACCTGCCACAGGGCAAACGCCACCGCCATGACGCCCTTGTTGCCGAAACGATCCAGCAAAGCGCCCCAGGCCGGCATGGTGAGCGCCGCGCCGCAGGCCGCGCACACCGACAGAGTTCCCACCTGAAGCGCGGAGAGGTTCAGCTCCTGAAACATGAAAATATGGTGGAAGGGGCCGAAGAGATTGGACGTAAAAGACCAGACCGCGCCAAACGCGATGAAACGCAGGTAAGGCTGATTCTGGCGCAGCAACGCCAACTGGCCCGCGATCGACATCTCGCTCGCGGGCGGCTTGGCCGTGGCCTCCGTCGGCATACGAATTTGCCAGAGGATCGACAGCAGCCGCAGCATCACGGCAAAAGCGACGACGAGCTGAAACGCGGAACGCGAGTAGCTCTGAGTCGCCAGCACCCAGCCGGCGAGCAGGAGGAAACTGAGCGACGAAAACTGGAGAAGCCGATTACGGCGCCCGAAATATTTTCCGCGCAGCCGGGCCGGCACCCACTCCTGCACCCACGCGTTCCAAGAAACGCCCATGATGGATGCGCAAAAACTCGAGACGAAAAACCACAGGCCGACCCATAAACCAGCGGACGTCGGATCGTCTTGCGGAAGATAACCCAGCATGACGCAGAACACCGTCCAGGCCAAAACGTGCAGGCAGGAACAGACCAAAGTGACCGCCTTGACGGAAAACCAACGTGCAAGCAGCGGGGAAATGCCGACTTGAAAAAAATTACAGAGAAACGGCAGCGCGCTGATGACACCGATGGTGTAGTTGGGCAGATGAAGCACCTTGGTGAAAAGCGCGGCCAGCACGACATTCACCGGCTGGGTGATCAACACGATCGGCATGGCGACCAAGCCTTCTCCCGTGCAGAGTCGAAAACTGCGCACGAGATTGCTTTTCCGTAACGAACCGGCGGCGTGCGTGCCTGTCGTCATGGGTGGTCCTGAAGTAGTGGTGTCAGCGACCGGCTGCGAGTGAGTGGTATCGTTCAATGGTCAAAATCCTCAAGCTGGCCGTGCCATGCACGTTTACTCGGCGGGTTTTTTGACGAACCTGTTTTCAGTCCCGTTGCAAAGGCGAGTGATATTTGCGCGGTGACGCAGGATGACAAATACGCCCAACACCGTCGCCAGAACTGAAAAGGCGGTCGGCGCATCGAGAATCCACGCGGCGGCGGGCAACACGAACGCGGCGACGATGGACGCGAGCGAGACGTAGCGGGAAACCTGGAAAACCACGATCCAGGCAACGAGGGCGAACAGGGTGGGCAACGGGAGCAAAACGAAAAGCCCGCCAGCCGAGGTGGCGACGCCCTTGCCGCCCTTGAAACGGGTCCAGCAGGAGAAGCTGTGGCCGAGGAGGGCGAAGATCAGGCCGGTGATGGCGGCTTCCACGATATACGTCAAATCAAGCACGCCCGCGTCGCTTTGGGGAGTCTCCAGCCCACCCGCAACAGCACAGTGGAAACAACTAGCGCCGATCTGGATGGAAACATAAGTGGCCGCCGCGCCCTTCAACGCATCGAGGATAAACGCCAGATCGCCTGCGCGTTTGCCGCGTTTGCCGAACTTCTCGCCGAGCACGCGCTTCACGTTCGTCGCGCCGGGGTTCTTCGAGCCGTGCTCGAAGATGTTGATCCCAAACTTGCGCGCGATCAGCCACCCGAAGGGCAAGGCACCCAGCAGGTAGCCGACGACGGCGGCGAGGAGGAGCGGGATCAGCATG
>JBEGTN010000159.1:0-6089 GCA_041179405.1 Verrucomicrobiota bacterium | reverse complement strand
GGGCGGGACCGCTGGGCCCGCCGCCGTGCCCCTCCGGTATTTACCGCTCGAACGCGGCGCGCCCGGCGGTCGCGCCCTACCTCAGATCCAAAGTCTCAATCCGAAACATAAATGGTATAAGGGAGCAAGAAGCTCCCGCTACTTTGGTGGGGCTTACCAGTCGAAGTCGTTCCCGGTGGTGATGCCTTTGATGAGCATGCCTTTTTCGGAGAGATAAAACTGCGGTTCGCTTATCGGGCCGACGACTTCGAAGCCCACGGCCAGGACCTTGCCCTGCATCTCCATGGTTTGATTTACGAGGTCAACGATCAGGCTTTTGCCTTTCATATTAAGGGGACCATCTACGAAGAAGGCACCGGTTTTTAGGCCGGCGGGGCCAACGCTAAAAGAGGGGAAATCCACGATCTTGAACGGGACTTGCAGCTGCACGCGGCGATCCACCAGCGCGGCGAGTTTGCGGAGGAACTCGAGCTCCGTTTGCAGGCGAAGGTCACGCAGGCTGAACTTGCCTTGGACGGGGTCGTTGCGGGTCGCCCAGTCCACGGTTCCGGCGAATTCGAGGGTTCCCCCCAGGAAGGTCTCGCGGTGCTCGCGCATGGGCGCAACCAACGCCGCCCAGTCGGAGGGCAGGGACTCAAGCGGGGCGCAGAGGGTGCGCACCCAGTCGCCGATGTCGGTGAGCGCGAGCGAAACAGGCTGGCGCTTCGTGACGTCAGCGGGGGCCGGTGCGAGGCTGATCTTGAGGGTGCCTTCGCGGGCGGTGCGGAGCAGGAGGGCGAGGCTGGAGGGGCGGCCAGCGAGGAAAGCGGCCTCGAGGCGGGTATCGGGCAGTTCGGTCTGCGGGCCGAGGCGGATGCTGGCAATAGCGACTAGCAGGCGCAGATCGGGAATTGCGAGCGGAGGAAGAAGTTCGCCGGAGAGAGGCGGGAGCGTGGTCAGCGGCGGTGGAGCAGCGGTAACGCTTATCTTGGCGACTGGTTTTGCGGGCGGCGCGGGGGGCGCAGGCGGCGGTAAAGGCAGGAACGGCACCCAAGCGGCAAGATCCAACATGGCGGATTTGATCGAGACCTCGGCGATGCCGTCAGGCGCGGTTTTAAGGCCAAGGGCCGCGGTGGTGGAGCCTAAGCGAAGTTCGGGGATGTCCAAGGCGTGCAGCGCCGGGAGCACGGACAGACCAGCGTGGTTCGAATCAGCGAGTTCGCCTGCGGCGCGGAGTTTGAAAGGTGGGGTGGGCAGACTGTAAGACTCAAATTCGATGGTGAATCGCGCGGGTCGCCGATCCACAGCGGGTTCAAACGTTGTCTTGGCGAGAAGGCTGGCGGGGCGTGTGTCAGGTTTGTTCCAACTGAGTGGCACGAGGCTGAGTTGCGCGGCTTGCAAGTCGATGGTGCTTTGCGTGGTGATTAACTTGGGCGTTGCGGTGAAGGTCGAGTTGATGACGGGCGCGCCCTTGAACCATGGTGGCAGGTGGATGGAGGCCGGTCGAACCTCGACCTCGCCTTGTGCCTCAAGTTTAGCGATTCGAACCTTCGCGCTGAGATCGGTGGCACCGAGAGAAAGGGTTGTTTCCGGCGGGCGCATCGAAAGCGGAAGGGTGACTGCAGTGAGTTGCGCGGTGAGGTCGGCTTGCAATTCGCTGCCATCGCTTGCGCTCGGCCACGGGGTCTGGGCGTTGAAGTCGAAGCGGGCCGTTCCGGACAGGCCGGCGAGGTCCGGGGTGGGCGGCAGTTGGATTTTGGAGCCGATTGATTTGAGGAGCGGAGGCAGGCGATCGAGAGCGATGTTGGCCTGGCCTGACAAAACGAGCCGGCCGGGTGTGGCGAGAGGGCTTTCCCAACGGGCATCCAACTCGGGCAGAAGCACGCCATCGGTGGCGGCTCCGCGGACTTGCAACGTGACGGCGGCGAGGTCGCCTTTGATCGCGATGCGGTCGGCTTGAACCGGAGGCAGGTCGGGTGGGGCCAGCATCGGCTTATTAAGCAAGCAATCGAGGGTGAGTTGGTCGGGTTGCCACGGGAAGCGCGGTGGTTGGGAGCCGGGGCTGGTTGCGGGGTTTGAAGCGGCGGCGGGTTGCCACGATGCCTGGACGCGGGCGTGGTCCAGCGAGCCGCTTTTGCGAGCTTGGGCGAGGATCGGATGCGGCCAAAGAGGGACGGGCACGAGCGAGGCAACCCAGTCGAGCGGGAAGGACTTTAATTCGAGCGTCATCCGGCTGGGGCCCAGCCGGTCAGGCTGCAGCAGGGTGTCGCTGAGGTCCACGGTAGGGCCCTGAAAATCCGCGTGCAGCCGGACTTGCTCAAAACGTAGCGGCAGCAAACGCGCAGTGGTGGCGATGTTGAATGCGGCCACCGGCAGGTCGGTGGCGAGGTAAGGATTGGCGCGAACACGGCCCGGGCCGGCTTTGAGCTCCACGGTGACGGCCGGCGCGAAGTCAGCCGGGTTGGCCGCGAAGGGGTTGGCCGACAAGGCAAGCGACACCGAAATCGGCAGGTCGAGCACGGCGGCGGAGACAGGTGAGTTGCGCAAGCTGGGCAAGGGCAGACGGTCGACGCGCAACCCGGCAACGCTGGCCTCCGCCGTGATGCGTTCGCTGGCGGGATCGTTGCGCCACTCAACGTTGAAGGGAATGCGCTCCGGGCCGACTCGGAGCACGGCTTCTTGCGTGGCGCTCAGGGCTTTGGGGCGCGGGTCGATCCAAGGAAGCTTGGCGAAAGTGACATCGGCCGTGGCTCGCAAGGTCTCGATGCCGAGCGCTTCGAGGTCGGTGCGCAGCGGGGCGAGGGTCTCCAGAAGCGGAGCGGCGAGAAGCGGTAAAAAGTCCGCGGCGTAGGCATCGTTGATAGCGAAGCTCATCCGCATAGTATGCGACGGTTCGCCTCCGGGCTGGGGGGAGGATATCAGAAGCTCGGAGCGACCGGCGGAAAAATTCATGCGTCCGCTGGAGAACTCGAGCCGGTCGAGCGAAAGGTTGCGGAGATTGTCCTCCATGCGCCCGGAGACGGCGAATGAAGTGAGGGGAAAGGGCCTGGCCAGCCACCGCCGTGCGGGGCCGTGCGGCACGATCAAGCCCGGGCCGGCGGCGATCTTCCAGTTGGCGCGTTCCACGGTTTTATCCGGCCAACGCAGGCGCAGGGACGCCTCGGCCTCCAGCGGCGTATCCAGATCAGGAATACCGAGGTTTTGCAGCGCCGCGATTTGCCAGCGGGCCTGGTTGAACTTTGGCACCCGCACGGTGAGGTCCAACACGCCTTCGGCGGGTTTGAAATCGCCCAGCAAGTTGAAGTCAATGTGGCTGTCGCGCAGGTTCAGGCCGCCGGCAAGATCGACTTTGAGGCCCGGCAGGCCGTTGGTGGCGGGCCCGCCACCGCTCAGCTTGATGGTGGCGGGGGATAGGGTTACCTGGGTTGCGACTTCGCTAATCCAGGCGTGTTCGGGTGGCAGCAGTGTGACGGGAAGCCACGGAAGGAGGGTGGCGAAGTGGAGCTCCGCTAAACGGAGTTCACCGCTGCCGGTGAGGTTGGCTTGGGCGTCGGTCTGCCAGGCAAGGCCGGTGGAAGACAGGTGGAGCGGGCCGGCCGACAACTCGAAAGGGGAGATTTTTCCCTCACGACCGTGATCGGAGATTTGCCAGGAGAGCGATAGAGGAGCGAGAGGCAGGTCGGGCAGACCGGTGCCGGCTGGAGGAGTCACTTTCCATGCGTCGGTGCGCAAATTGCCAGAAAGCGAGACTAGCTTGGCGGATTTGAGTTCGTAGTCGGCTTCGAGCGACAAATCGAGGCCGCCTTGCAAAACGGGAAGTTTTTCGCGGTCCGGGATGAAGCGGAGCCAGTCCCCGGGCATGAGTTTGGCGACGGTGAGTTTGGCGTGCAGCGGTGCACCAGCGGGCGCGGTTAGATTCAGGTCGAGGGTAGTGGGGGCTTGCCCGTTGGCCTGCGAGAACGTGACTTTGAGGGCGGCATGGTCGAGGGAGGCCGGAGTGATGCGCCCTGCCGCGGCGAGATCGAAGACGGCGCTGGTGCCGGCTGCGGCGAGCGGGAGTTGAGCACTTAGGTTCGAACTGCCGTCGGCTTGAGCTGACCATTCAAGGCGGGCGGGGCCGCCCAGTATGTCCGGCACGGAACCGCCAGGCGGTGCGAACACTTTTAAAGAGCCCAGGGTGGCGACGAAAGGGTGGTCCACTGCGGGTTGCAACCAAACCGGCAAAGCCGGTTGCAAGGCGGTGGGTTTGGCGGGCTTCGCGGTATTGGTTTCGACGGCTGGATTTGGCAGGCCGGCGAGACGTGGTGAGCCATCGGGCCCCATTGAGGGGCGGAGTTCCACGGAGCCTAGACTGAGGGATGCGGGGAGCGCTCTTGCGCCAAGAAGCTCGGTGAGACTCCAGCTAAGCTCCACGTTGTTAAGTTGAATGGCGGCAGGCTCAGCCGCGTCGCCTACCTTAAAGCGGCTGGCGGAGAGGCGAAGGATACCGTCGGTGTGCAAGCGCAGCCAAAGGTCGGGCATGGTTATCGCGCAGCCCAGCTTCCGTGCTTCTTTTTCGATGGGTAAACGCGCCAGCCAGTGCAGAGGCCAACCCGGCCAAATCAGGGCGCCAAAGACGATTGTGATTATTAGGAGCGTCGCCCCGAGGCTGCGCCAGGCCCATTTTTTTAACCGAGTGCTTCGCGACTTGGGTGCACTTAAAGCGGGGGTATTGGTTTCCAGAGGCATGGGTTGCGGATTGCTTTGGCGGGTTGGTATCGCGAGGTGGGTAAACCAATGTCCCCTGTCACACTTCTTAGGGGTTGCTAAAAAACTGTGCCGCAAACACTGCAGTTTGGAAGTCACAATGTTTTATTATTCTGGCTGTTAACTTTTTAATAAAAAATAATCCATTAATGAAAACCAAAACGTATCGTTTCTTACCCCTCGGTTTGACCGTGTTGGTGGCATCTGCCTCGCATATACCTAGTAGTAATCATTACGAAGGCAGTCCTGTCTCGGCGAACGCTGAAGCGGCTATGGTTAACTTTGAGCAAGATGCGCTCATCAGCGCGGGCGATGTTTCGGAATGGGTTGCGATGGAGCGTGATGCTGAATTAGCTGCTTCGAGCGGCACTGGCGGCACCGGTGGTGCTAGTGGTGCTGGGGGTGCTGGGGGTGGCATTGCCGGGGATGCCGGAAGTTCCTCCGCCGAGTCGGTGAATAGCCTCGGGGTGGAGGTGGGTGGCGGCACTTTCTCAACCGACGACATTGACGGAAAATTCTACACCGTTCGCATCCCCTATAGCAAAAAAGTGAACGAACGAGGCACGCTGCTTTTTACCGTGCCTCTTTCGCTTACGAATTTTGACAACAACAAGCTCAACGCCTCCTTTACCAAGTTCAAGGATACGCAGGCCTACGGTGTCGGGCTCAATGTTGGCTACGCCTGGCAGGCTTTTCTGAAGCGGCACAAGGTCCCTTACCGCTGGAAAATCACCCCCTCTGCAGGTGTTTACTACCGTGATTCGAACGACCTGGACAACGGCCAGCTGGTGTTTAACGCCGGTCTCTCCAGCTCCTTCGCCTGGCAGTTTAAACCGGGCTGGGTGATCAATCTCGGCAACTCCGTGTCGATGGCCTGGAATAACGGGATCAGCGACTATCCGGATCCCGTGCTCCACGACCAGCAGACGGTCTCGAACGGTCTTCAGCTCATCCGCATGAGCGGTCGCTGGACCTGGTTTTCCTACTACTCTCACACCGACGCCCTGGTCGATACGCTCGTCGACTCCTACTACACGATCGCCGTCGGTGCGGGTTATCAACTGACCCGCAAGCGCAGCCTCAAAGCGACTCTCTACTCCGAACAGGGCAACGGTGATTTCGAGGCAGTGCGAGCCACCTTGGGTTCATCCTGGCAGTTCTAACTTTTCGGGCCCCGCCTCACATGCCGACGACATCTATTCGTTTTATGCACCGTCTCGCAGGGACGAGTTGTGTGATGCTTGCACTGGTGGTTTTGCCTTCGCTGTGCAGCGGGCAAGCTGCACAGCGAAGGGGTCAGGCCGGAATGGCGCTTAGTTAGGCAGAGTCGCATATTTGCAAATAGCTATATTATGTCATAAGTA
>JBEGTN010000158.1:0-10912 GCA_041179405.1 Verrucomicrobiota bacterium | reverse complement strand
CGGCGATGTCCTCGGCGAAGGTTTCCTGCTGCGAGTAGCTCTTGGCGTCATCGTGCTCGACCTCGACGGGGCGGTCGTCCTCGCCGCGCGCTGTGGCGAGCTGGGCGCGCCAGTCGCGGCCAAAGATCGAGGCGAGTTCATCGTCGGGGCGCGCGGTGAGGTCACCGATGCGGGCGAGGCCGCGCTCCTTCAGGGCGGCCTCGGTCTTGGTGCCGATGCCGGGGAGTTTGCCAAGATCGAGCGGGGCGAGAAAGGCCGCCTCGGTGCCGGCGGGCACGATGACGAAACCGCGCGGCTTGCGCAGTTTGCTCGCGATTTGGGCGACGAGTTTGTTGCGCGCGATGCCCATCGAGACCGGGATGGCCAACTCGTCCCAGATAAGGCGTTGCAAGCCCCTCACCGCCGCCTCGAGCCGTGCGTCGTCGGCGTAGCCGCAGGGGCCGAGGTCGAGGTAGCCCTCGTCGATGGAGTTGCGCTGCACGAGGGGCGTGAGCGTCTCGCAAAGCTCAAACATCTTGCGCGAGGTCGCGCCGTAGAGGCCGGAGGTGTGAGGGAGCAGGATGAGGTCCGGGCACACGCGAAGGGCGCGGGCCGTCGGCATGGGGGTGTAAACGCCGCAGGCGCGGGCCTCGTAGCTGGCGGAGGATATGATGCCGCGCTCGCGCCCGCCGACCGCGCACCGGGTGCCGCGCAGCTCGGGCTTGAGCGCGAGCTCGCACGACACAAAAAACGCGTCGGCATCGAGGTGGACGATGGTGGCGGTGGCGGGCATGGCGCGAGGCTCAGGCCTCGGAGTCGTCGCCGATGGTGTGGCGGCGGTAGAGGTCGGCGAGGCGGGCGGCGTTGTGGCGGGCGTTGAAATGCACCTCCACCCAGGCGCGGGCGGCGAGGCGCAGGCGCTGGGCACGGACGTCGTCGTCGCGCAGCTCACGTAAGCACTCCACCCAGCGGGCGGCGTCCTCCGGGGGTAGCACGCGGCCCGTCACTCCGTCGGTGATGGCCTCGGTGGTGGCGGCGGCGGGCGAGGTCACGACCAGCACCCCGGCGGCCATCGCCTCGGGGATGACGTTGGGCAGGCCGTCGCGGTCGCCGTCGGGCGCGACCACGCCGGTGTGCAAGAGCACGTCGGCCCAGGCGCGTAGGTCGGCGACCTCGGATTGCGGCACATGACCGAGGAACCGCACCTCGGCGGCGACGCCCAGTTCGCGCGCGAGTTTTTCAAGCCCGGCGAGCAGCGGACCCGCGCCGGCGATGCGCGCCTCGAAGGCGACGCCGGCGGCGCGCAGGGCGGCGAAGATGCGGAGCTGGTGGTCGAGGCCTTTCTTGGGCACGAGACGGGCAACGCAGAGCAAGCGCAGCGGCGTGCGAGCGGGGCGGAGGGGCTTGAGCGCAGGTAACTCGCCGAGGCCGCGCCGGATGACGTGAACGCGGGCGTCGTCGAGGCCCTTGGTCAGCAAGGTGCGGCGGCCCATCTCGGTCGAGGTGTGGATGAAGAGCGCGGGGGCGAGTTTCTCCCGCAGCCAGCCGTCACCGCCATCCTGATACAGATCGTAGGCGTGGCCCGCGCCGCTGTAGGGATGGCCGTCGAGCCGCCAGAGCAGCCACGCGGCGGCGGCGGGGCCGCCGCCCCACACGGTGTGGACATGGGCGGGGCGCTCGCGCCGGAAGTGTGCGGCGTGGACGAGCGCGAAGCCGAGGCCGAGCAGGTTTTCAAACAGGTTCAAGGCCGACGGCGGGCGACGGCGGGCCAGGCCGCGCGCCAGTTCGCCGACGACGCGCGGATGGAGCAGAACGAGCCAGGGCAGCCATCCGAGCAAGGTGAGCAGTTTCCACTTGGGAAACGCGACGACGGGGCGGCCCTGAAACTCCCCTCCCCCGCCCCACATCGAGTAGAGCCGCAGCTCGACTCCGAGCCCGAGCAAGCCCGCGACCTCGCGTTGAAGAAACGTCTCCGTGGGCTTCGGAAACGTGGTGAAAATATACGCGATGGACGGACGAGGCGGCATACGGGCGGAGCGACGAAGGGCGATGTGTTTGCCGCACTCAACGCAGGTCGAAGTAACGGGCCTGCACGGCGAGTTTCCACGACCACGGGGCGATGCGGGCGAGCGCGGGCGCGACGCGGGCCTGGAAAAACGAGCCGGTGCGCACGACGCCGGAGCGCCCCCGGCGCAGGGCGCGGAGCAGGTCGGCCACCGCGCGCGCGGGCGGCGGGGCAACATCGAGGTTGTGCCCGAGCCGCCGCCAGACGCGATCGAGGCGGGGCTCGTCGGCCCCGGCGCCCCGGGTGGCGACGCGGTTAAAATCCGTGCGGAAATCGCCGGGGCGGAAGTCGATGATCGCCACGCCGGTGCCGCGCACCTCGTAAGCGATGCTCTCGCTCCAGGCGGAGAGGCCGGCCTTGGCGACGTTGTAGCCGCTCATGTAGGGCAACGGAAACTCCACCGCGAGGGAGCTGATGTTGACGATCGCACCGGAGCCGCGCGCCTGCGTATCGCGCAGGCCGAGGCGGGCGAGGCGCAGGGTGCTTTGCAACATCTCCTCAAGCTGGCGGTGCCAGAGCGCGGCGTCGGCTCGGGCGGCGTCGGCGAAGACGCCGTAGCCGGCGTTGTTGATAATGAGCGCGAAGCCGCCCGCCTCCGCCGAGGCGTGGGCGTAGGCCGCCTCCGCGCCATCGCCGTCGGCGAGGTCGAGCGCGACCGCCGTGAAGCCGGGATGCGCCGCGAGCGGGGCGAGGCGGGCCGTATCGCGCGCGGTGCCCCAGACCCGCACGCCCTCGGCGAGCAAGGCCTCGGCGAAGGCGCGGCCCAGGCCGGCGCTGACACCGGTGACGAAGGCGGTGGGATAACGCGAAGCAAGCGAGCGGGCGGCAGGCATGGCGCGGGCTCAGTTCAGGCGACGCGGCGTAGGGCCACGCAGACGTTGGCGCCGCCGAAGCCGCTGCTGTTGTTCAATACCACGGCGGGCGCGACCGGTTCGGTGGTGCGCACGATGTTGAGCCCGGCGCAGGCCGGATCGAGCGCGGTAATGTGGGCCGAACCGGGAGTGAAGCCCCGCCGGATCGCCAGCGCGCAAAAGCCGGTCTCCATCGCGCCGGCAAGCGAGAGACCGTGGCCGGTGAGGGCCTTGGTGCTGCTGACGGCGACACGCGGCGCGTGTTCGCCGAGCACGGCGCGGAGGGCACGGCACTCGGAGACGTCGCCGATGGGCGTGGAGGTGGCGTGGGCGTTGATGTAGTCGAGCTGCGCGGGGCCGAGGCCCGAGGCGGCGAGGGCGCGACGCATGGCGTTGGCGAGGCCGAGACCCTCGGGGTGCGAGATGGCGACGTTGTGGCCGTCTGAAGCCTGGCCCCAGCCGAGCACCTCGGCGTAGGGCGTGACACCGCGCCGCGCGACCTCGGCCTCGCTCTCCAGCACGAGCACGGCGCCGCCGCCGGTGCCGACGAAGCCGTCGCGGGCCTTGTCAAACGGACGCGAGGCGGTGGCGGGATCAGGGTTGAGGGAAAGGGCGCGCATCGAGGCGAAAGGCAGGATGGTATCGGCGTCGCCATCCTCGGCCCCGACCACGAACATGCGTTTCTGGCGGCCGAGCCGGATCTCGTCGTGGGCGAAACCGAGCGCGTGGGCCGAGGAGGCGCAGGCGGAAGAAAAGCCGGTGGAGGCACCCTTGATCTTGAACTGCGCGACAAGGTTGAACTGCACCGTGCCGGCGATGCTGGCGACGACGCCCAGCGGGGGGCAGCGCATCGGGCCGAGTTCGTAGAGGCGGTTAAGGTAACGCGTCATGATGCCGGGCGAACCGGCCGAGGCGGCGTAGAGGCCGGTGTCGTCGTTGGAGACATCCTCCGGCTGGAGGCGGGCGTCGGCCACGGCCTGCTGCATCGCGCACAGGGCGTAGAGGCCGTTGGGGCCGAGGCTGCGCAGGACCTCGCGCTTCACGACGTAGGGCGCGGGGAGCGTCCAGTCCTCGGGGTCGGGAGCCGAGGTGATAAACTCGCGCACCGGCGCGGCGACCTTGACGGGGACGTTGTCCTTTTGAAACGGCGCGTAGCTTACGAGCCCATGGCGCAGCTCGCGCAAGCTCGACTCCACGGAGGCGGAGTCGTTGCCAATGCTAGTGATGAAGCCAAGGCCGGTGATGAATACGCGGGACATGAGACAAAACCTCACGCTATCGACGCCATTATGCGCACCGCAAGGTTTCAGCTCGCGAGACCGACCACGACTAGGCCGTCGCGGCGGCCAGGGTGAGCTCGCCAACCGACACCACGGCGGCGGGCGCGACCTCGTCCACCAGGCCGAAGGTCAGCGTGATCTCCTCGGCGACGACGGCCTTCTCCTTCTCGACATGGATATAGCCCTCTAAGGTCACCAACGGGGCTTTGATACGCTTGGGCTTGAGGGTGAGCGTGAGCACGTCGCCGGGGCGGCAGACGCGGCTGCACCGCACGCCATCGGTGGAGGCGAAAAAGATCGTGCCGGAGTCCACCTTCTTACCCGGCTCCTGCACCAGGCCGCTGAGCAGATGGAAAACACCGAGCTGGCCGAGCGCCTCCAGCATGAGCGAGGCGGGCATGACGGGGTTGCCCTTGAAATGCCCCGCGAGGAAAAACTCCTCGCCGGTGATCTTGTAGGTGGCGGTGGCCTGCGCGGCCGAGACGGTCGCCTCGTTGAGAAACAAAAAGGGCGGCTGGATGGGCATCACCGCAAGAATCGCCTCGGCGTCGTAGCGCTTGGGCGGCTTGGGCGGCTCGACGCCACGGGCCCGGCAATCAACAAAGGTCTTGATGTCGCCAAGGGTGCGCAGTTCGCGCAGGTCATTGTTGGAAATCGTAACCAGCACCACCTCCTCCACGAGCATCACGACCTCCATGATGGTGAGCGAATCGAGGCCGAGATCCTCGACCACGCGCAATTCCTCGACCCCGCCGGCTGAAAAGCGCGCGCGCAGGGAGGGGTCCACGTAACGCTCCACGATCCCAAAAATAACCGCAGGCAATCTACTGACATCCCCCGATTTGCGATATTCCAAAGCCGCATCGACCGTGGCTGGGGAGCAACGGCGCAATGCTTCCCTGACTTGAGCTTCGATAGCGGAGAAATCGGGGGATGGCGAACCAGAGGAAGACATAGTTGATGCCAAAGCGCTATTGCATCACGCGACGAGTTAAAGACATTTTTCCGCTGCTGCTCGGTCCAAACGTCTGCTACTTCGCAGATGCAAACTGTTTAATAACAGACCAGCGCCCTTCCTCCACCCTTTCGTCCAGTCACTATTAAGATGCCCGAAACCGCCCCCAAGCGTCCGATTTTCTTACTCACCCATGAGTTCGACCCGAGGCGCGGCGGCATTGCTACTTTCTGCGAGGAAATCGCCCTCGCCGCGCACGAAGCAGGGCATCCGGTCGAGGTCTGGACCCATCTTGATCCAGCGGGGAAATCTCGTTCCTGGCCGTTTCCGGTGCGTCGTCTGGCCATGTCAGGAACGCACGGTTTGCGCTGTCGGCTGGCCACAGTGAAGGCAATCATCGCGGAGCGGAAGCGGTTGCGGGAGGCCACTCTCTTACTCGCCGAGCCCGGACCGATGATGGCCTGTTTTTGGCTGCTTCCTTTCATTGGGCTCCTCCCGTCCCGACTGATGCTTACGTTTCACGGTTCGGAAATACTCCGCTTCCACGCCGATCCGTTCACCCGCCACTTTACCCGTGCGCTCATCCGCCGGGCCGAACGTATCAGCACGCTGACAGATTACACCCGAGACCTGCTATGCGCCCGGTTTCCCGAAGCGGAGGGCAAAACGGTGCTCACTCCCGGTGCAGTCCGCAGCGCTCCGGAAGCGAGCACCGCCCCGGCTTTACCACGGGACACGGGAACGGATCGGCTCGTGGTGCTCACGGTCGGGCGCCTCCACCCGCGCAAAGGACAACTGCAAACCTTGCAGGCCCTCGCCGCACTACCGGCCGAACTTAGGGATCGCGTGGAATACTGGATCGTCGGCCGGACCAACGGAGCCCACTACGAACACCAACTGCAATTCGCCGCCGCCAGCACCACGCTGCGCACCCGTTTCCTGGGCGAGCTGAACGAAGCTCAACTCGATCTCGCCTACCGGCGCGCCGATATTTTCGCGCTCACCAGCATCGAACACGGCCGCAGCGTCGAAGGCTTCGGACTCGTGTATCTCGACGCCTCCGCGCGGGGTTTGCCAATCGTCGCTCACCGTATCGGCGGTGTGCCGGAAGCCGTCGCCGACAACATCACGGGCCTGCTCGTGCCGCCGGACCGGCCCGCCGAACTCACCGCCGCGTTCGCCCGCCTCATCACCGATCCCGCGCTTCGCCGGCGCCTGGCCGACGCCGGTCCCGCCTGGGCGCGAAAACACACCTGGCAGGCATCCGCCCGCGCGCTTTTTAACCCGGCCGTCGCGTCATCTCCGACCGCTATCCAGACGCCATGAAAATCCTGCTTATCCAGGATCACTTCCGCAGTGGCGGCACCGAACGTCAGACCATCCTGCTGGCGAAGGAATTCTCCACCGCAGGCCATGCCGTCGAAGTCATCTCGTTTCGACCCGGCGGGGCATTGTCCGGCACGCTCGTGCCTCTGGTGGCGAACTGCCTCCAGCCCTTCGACACCGGCCTGAACTGGTTCGCGCCCGGACTGCTCGCCGCCGCCCGTCGCTGCGCACCCGATATTATCCTCTGCATGGGCCGCATGGCCAACTGCCACGCAGGCCGACTCGCACGCGCCCTTCCCGCCGCCTCGGTCGTTTCCACGATGCGCACGGGCAAACAGCTCCCCTGGCTTTACCAGCGCAGTCTGGCCGCCGTCGCCCATATCGTCGCGAACAGCGGCGAATCCGCCGCGCTTCTGACGAGCACCTACAAAGTGCCGTCCGGTAAGGTCTCCGTCATCCACAACGCCCTCGTTTTTCCACCCGAACCGGAAGCACGGGATCTCTCCGAGTCGAACCCCACCACCGCGACGAGCCCGTTGCGCGCCACCTTCGGAGCTTCCGCCGACACCGTGGTGCTGCTCTGCGTCGGCATGTTTCGACCGGAAAAAAACCAGGCCGCGCTCATCCATCTTGCCGCCCGCCTCGGCACCTCCGACTGGCAACTCTGGCTGGCCGGCGACGGCCCCGAGCGCGCGGCCTGCATCCGCCTCGCCGCCTCGCTGGGCATCGCTGAACGGGTGCGTTTCCTCGGCTTCCTCGCCTACCCCGCCGCCGCCTACCGCGCGGCCGATCTGGCGGTGCTGGCATCCCGCGCCGAGTCGCTTTCCAATTTTCTCATCGAAGCCCAGGCTCATGGCCTGCCCGTCGTCGCCGCCGAGGCCGGCGGGGTGCGCGAATGCTGCCGCCCCGGCGTGACCGGAGACATCGTGCCGGCCGGCGATCCCGAGGCCTTCCTCTCCGCGCTGCGCCCCTGGCTCCACGACGCCGCCCGCCGCCGCGCCACCGCCCCGCTCGCGCGTAAGTTTGCCCGCGAAGCTTTTCACCCGGCCCGTAATGCCGCCGCCCACCTCGATTTATTTCGCTCCCTGCGCGCCTCAAGTTCCGGCAACTCAGTCATAAGCGCTTAAAAGTTGCGCTTCCCTTCGTCCGCGTCGCACCACTAGTTTCTGCGCCCTTCGCTTGGAAATACCACTTACAGCCATAAAAAACGACGATCCTGTCTCCCCCCCGGATTCTCCACGTCCGGCTTTTTCTGATCGCGTGACCGCCTACCGTGTCCTCTGGGGCGTCGGGCTGGCCGTATATACCTTTGATCAACTTTCCAAAATCTGGATCTCCGCGACCCTGAACTTCCCCACCTACTGGCCGGAGGAGGGTGCCATCACCGTGGTCAACGGTTTCTTCTACGTCGTGCATGTGGGCAACACCGGGGCGGCCTGGAGCCTTTTTGCGGGCAAAAGCGGCTTTCTGGCCCTGCTCGCCGCCATCACCCTCCTTGGCATTTTCTACGGCCGGCACCACCTCGGTTTACGCGCCAAACAAGCGCAACTCGCCTTCGGCCTGCTCTGCGGCGGCATCGTCGGCAACTTTTCCGACCGCCTCATGCACGGCCATGTGATCGACTTCCTCGATTTTCACTTCGGCAGTTACATCTACCCGACTTTCAACATCGCCGACGCCGGCATTTGCATCGGCGTGCTGCTCTACCTCTGGCATTCCTGCCGCGAGCCGGCTTCGGCGGCCTGAGGCCCCTGTCTTCCCGCGCCGCCACCACCATGAGCACCGGGACCATCGCCGTTGTCGATATCGGCAGTAACTCCATTAAAGTTCTGGTCGTGCGACGCCTTCCCGACGGTCGCTACGAATCGCTCAAAAACAAGACCCTCGACGCCCGCATCAGCGCCGGCATCAACCGCGCCACGCCGCACCTCTCCGAGGAGGGCATGGCGCGCGGTCTTGAGGCCATCGTCGCCTTACTCGCCATGGCCGCGCCTTTCGCACCGGTGCGCACCGTGCTCGTCGCCACCAGTGCCGTGCGCGACGCCGCCAATGGCGACGAGTTTCGCGCCCGCGTGCTTGCCGCCACCGGGCACTCCGTGCGGCTGCTCACCGGCGACGAGGAGGCCAACTTCATCGGTCGCGGGCTTACCTGCGACCCTGCCCTCGCCCACCTGCGTGATTTCTACGTCTGCGATCTCGGAGGCGGCAGTCTCGAATGCCTGGCCTTCCACGACCGCCGCATCACCCAGGCGACCAGCCTACGCCTCGGCTGTGTGCGCATGACGGAAAAGTTTGTCTGCGACTCCGCCGCCCCGCTCGAATCGGACGCTGCGGTGGGACTCGCGCTCTACACCAAACAGGAACTCAAAAAGTGCGGGTTTAAGTTCGATTTGCCCGCACCGGCCGAGGCGGTGTTCACCGGCGGCACCGTTACCTGCATTCGTCTTATCAAGGCCGCCCGTCATGGCGTCGCGCTTGAAGACACCCCCACCACCGTGCCGGTGGCCACCCTCGCGGCGCTGATCGACGAGCTCGCACCGCTCACCCTGGAAGAACGCCGAGCCGTGCCGGGCATGCCCGCCGCCCGCGCCGATGTTTTCCCCGCCGCACTCGTAACGCTGCTCGCGTTGACCGAGACCGCCGGTCTGACGCGGTTCCACCACTCGCTCTACAACCTGCGCTGGGGCATCGCCGCCGATCTGCTCGACGCGGGGTGAGGAAATGATTTGCGGGGCAGGGGCGCGCCTCCCGCCGCTTACTCCTCCATCTGGATGTCTTTGTTGCGATGGCGTGGGCAGCCGGCGCGCAACCAGGCGGTGATGAAGCGGTCGATGTCGCCGTCGAGCACGCCTTGCGTGTCCGAGGTCGAGGCACCGGTGCGGAGGTCCTTCACCATCTGGTAGGGTTGCAAAACGTAACTGCGGATCTGCGCGCCCCAGCCGATCTCACCCTTTTCGCCGTAGAACTTTTCCATCTCGGAACGCTGCTCGTCCTGGCGCTTTTCATAAAGACGCGCCTTCAGGACGTTCATCGCGGCCGCCTTATTTTTGATCTGGGAGCGTTCGTTTTGGCAGACCACCACGGTGCCGGTCGGGATGTGCGTGATGCGCACGGCGGAGTCGGTGGTGTTGACGCCCTGTCCACCCTTGCCGGAGGAACGGTAAACGTCGATACGCAGCTCGGCCTCGGGGATCTCGATTTTGATCTCGTCGGTGATCTCGGCGATCACGTCTACCGCGCAAAACGAGGTGTGGCGGCGCGCGTTGGAGTCGAAGGGCGAGATGCGCACGAGACGATGCACGCCGCGCTCGGCCTTGCAGTAGCCGTAGGCGTTTTCGCCCTTGATGAGGATTGTGGCCTTGCTGATGCCGGCGGTGTCGCCCGGCTGCACATCCATCAGCTCGGTCTCGAAACCGCGACGCTCGGCCCAGCGCGAATACATGCGGAACATCATGTCGGCCCAGTCGTTGGACTCGGTGCCGCCCGCGCCCGCCTGGATGGAGAAGATGGCGTTGTTGCGGTCGAACTGGCCGGTCAGGAACGCGCCGATCTCCAGCGCATCGAGTTCGCCGAGCATGGCGGCGGCCTGGGTGGTGAGCTCGGCGCCGAATTCGGCCTGCTCGTCGGGCGAGCCGGCGTCGATCAACTCGCGCAAAGCGTCAAGGTCACCCAGGCGCTTAACGAAGGCGTTGACGGGTAATACGGCGCGTTTGAGGGAGTTCAGCTTGCCGATGTGCTTTTGCGCACGCTCGTTGTTATCCCAGAACGCAGGGGCCCCCATCTGCGCCTCCAGTGCCTCGATCTCGCGCAGCTTTTGCTCGCCATCGAGAAACTTCCAGAGGTGGCCGGCGCGTTTCTTGATGTTATCGATCTGATCGAAGGTTTCGGGGGCGATCATGGTGAAAAGGAAAAAGAGTGATGTGCAGGGCTGCGAAGAGACGGTGCAAACAAAAAGCCCCGCACCCGCCTGATCCAGCCCCGTCCGCCTTCGCAGCGAACTCCCTGCCCCCGCGTCTCGCATCGGACAACCATCCCCCTGCGACGCGCACCTTGACGCACCCACGGACGAGGCATTTACTCCGCGTATGGTTTGTCGGCATGGAATTACGCAGTCGGCGCCCGGCTGAACTCCCCTCGCAGCTAACACCACGCGGAAAACGTCACCCTCATCGGCGGTTTTGATCGTTTGCCATTCCGTCATCTCCCCTGCCCCGAGACCCGGGAAAACCCCGTTTCATATCGGCAACCAAAACTCAAAACTCCGATAATAAGCCCCACCACCCGATATGATACAGCTCTTCAAACACCAGGGGCGGTCATCCGTCTTCGCGCTCTTGCTGCTGAGTTGGCTTGTCATCGGTTCTGCGCCAGATTTGCGGGCGCAAAACCAATCCCGCTGGGTAGCCGAGGGTCTGGTCGCCGTGGAGTCTTGGTTGCGCGGCGGCCCCGACGAATC
>JBEGTN010000157.1:0-6641 GCA_041179405.1 Verrucomicrobiota bacterium | reverse complement strand
GGGCGGGACCGCTGGGCCCGCCGTGACGTTTCGGCGGGCCCAGCGGTCCCGCCCTACCCTAGAAATGATGCAGGGTGGAATCATGGGCTCAGTCGAGAGGAGCGGCGGGAGCGGCGCAGATGCCGAGGGATTCGAGGCGGCGGGCGACCCGGAACAAGGAAGCCTCGGCCCAAGGGGCGGCGATGAGCTGAACCGCGACCGGAAGGCGTCCACCGGCATGCTGTATCGGTGCTGCGATTACGGGCAGCCCGGCGAAACTGATCGGCTGGGTGAACAGCCCGAGGTTGGGACGCACCAGCAGCTCGCGACCGGGGAGCGACATTTTCTCCTGGCCGATCAAGGTGGCGAGCACCGGCGTGGCAGGGGCGATGAGCACGTCCACATCACGGAAAACCGGCTTGAGCTGAGCGCACCACCACTCGCGGAATTTTTGCGCCTGCAAATACCAGGCGGCGGGCAGCATGGCGCCGGCGATGAGCCGATCACGCGCGCCGGGATCGAAGTCGGCGGCGCGGGTGCGCAGGCGCTCCAGGTGGAGACGTCCGCCCTCGGTGGCGGTGATAGTAAACGCAGCGGCGCGAGCGACGGCGACTTCCGGTAGCTCGACCCGGAGGGTGATGCCGAGCGCGGCGGCGATTTTCTCCACCGCCGCATGCACCACCGGATCACCGCCCTCCGAAAAGTAGCCGCCCAGGACGCCAAGACGCAGACCCTCCAAACCGAGGTGAACCGCAGGTGAAGCCGGCTCGATGGCGCGCCCTGCGCAGGCGGGATCAAGCGCGTCCGGCCCTTGCATGACATCGTAGGCCAAGGCGAGGTCGGCCACGGAGCGCGCGAACGGGCCGATGTGATCGAGGCTCGCGACAAAGGGAAACGCCCCCGCCCGGGAGAGACGGCCGTAAGTGGGCTTGAGGCCCCACAGGCCGCAAAAAGAGGACGGCACGCGGATGGAGCCGTTGGTGTCGGTGCCAAGCGAGAAAGGCACGAGCCCGGCGGCGACTGCGGCGGCCGAGCCGCCCGACGAACCACCGGCCGAGCGGGAGAGGTCGCGCGGATTTCGAGTAGGGCCGGCGTGGGCGTTTTCGGTGACGAAATCGTAGGCGAACTCGCCCATGTTGACCGCGCCCAGACAGACCGCTCCAGCGGCATGCAGCCGGGCGACGGCGGTGGCGTCCTTTGCGGCGGGTGGAGTTTCGCGGAGAATTTTTGAGCCGGCGAAAGTGACGGTGCCGCCGAGGTCGAAGAGATCTTTGACCGCGTAGGGCACGCCGGCGAGCGGACCGGGATCACGGCCGGCGGCGATGTGGCCGTCCACGGCGGCGGCCTCGGCACGGGCGCGGGTGGCGGTCACGGTGGTGAAGGCGTTCAAGCGGGCATGGCTGGCGGTGACGCGTTCCAGCGCGGCCTCGACCACGGCGGCGGCTGAAACCTCGCGGGCGCGCACGGCGGCGACTATTTCTAAAGCGGTGGCGTGGGGAGAGAGGGCGGAACTCATGCGCGGAATACGGCGGCGGGTTCGGCGGTGTCGGGCAGGGAAAAGGCGAGCAACGGAGCCACGATGACGGCGGTGCGCTCCAGGTTGGCGACTACGCCGGGACGATGTGCGGCGGCGAGCGGCAGACTCAAAGCGCGCGCAGTGCTGGTGACGTAATTTGACCAGAGCCCGATCTCGATGGGTTTTGAAACGTGGGCGGAAACGATGCGCCAGC
This sequence comes from Verrucomicrobiota bacterium, assembly GCA_041179405.1. Classification (GTDB taxonomy): domain Bacteria; phylum Verrucomicrobiota; class Verrucomicrobiia; order Opitutales; family Opitutaceae; genus IMCC26134_A. The sequence goes on along the minus strand of JBEGTN010000157.1, from coordinate 4,932 downwards.
CACGTTCAGGAAATCGAATCCAAGTCTGGGACTGGCGGGTCAGCCCGGGCTGGCCGCCGATCACGAGTTCAATCTCGGACATGACACTGGCGCTTTCGGTGCCGAAGACACTGATCACACGGCGAAGCAGACGACGCGAGGTGTAGACGGGGACATGCCCCTGGCGGTAGATGTGCAGCGCCTCGGTGCCGTAGAGTTGCTCGGCAACGCCGTAGCGCACGACGTCGGGCGAATCCCAAAAAAACGCATTCAAGGCCGGGACATCATTGGCTGCGAGGGCCCGCTCATAGGCATCGTGCAATTGAGCGAGGGTGGCGACGAGGCCGGATTCGTTATAAGTCATGCGCGGCGACTAAGCTAAACGCTTAAGCAAGGATCGCGCCGCCGCCGGGTTGGCCGGACGGCGGCGCGCAGTTACAGAAGACCTTCTGAGTGGGTGCTCAGAATTTGTAGGCGACGGTCAGCTCGGCGGTCGGACCCTGGCTGGGACTGATAAAGGTCTCCTCGAACAAGGCCTGCGGAGTGAAGTATTGCTCGTTGAAGAGGTTCTTCACATTCGCACGGAACGACCACTGTTTGTAGTTATAGAAAACGGCCGCATTGGTGAGGAAGTAGGAGGGCAGCTTGATTTGCTTCAAGTAGCCCGAATACATCTCTGCCACGTAGGTCTCGCTGATCGATACGCCCCAGCCGGACGGATTGGTGTAGGTGGCGCCAAACGAGTAGACCTGTGGCGGAATCGGAACCGTCAGATTGCCGGGCAAGCCGACACCGGGACCGCTGCCGCCCGGACCGAAATAACGTCCGCCGTAGTTGAGCGCGGGATTCAGCCCAAGGTAAGAGGGCGGAATGCCGAGCAAGAAGGGGGCGTTTTCAACCTTGGTCTCCTGAATGGTGACCGCAGACGTGAAGCTCCACTCTTTGGTGGGCGCAAAACGCAGCTCAAACTCAGCACCTTTGGACCTGTAGGTGTTGAAGGTGCCGAGGTTGGCATTGGTATCGTAACCGGTTTTCTTCTGCTCGTAGTAAGCGAGCGTCGCGAAGAGCTTCTTTTCGAAACCAGTGACCTTCACGCCGGCTTCGTTGAGCGTCGATTCCTGGATGATCGCATCACTCTTAACGTTGTCGTAGGCGATCATGCCGCCCTGGCCGAGCTCCACGAATGACGATTTGGCGTGCGTGATGTAGGGAGTGATTCCGGGAGTGACCTTATAGCTGACGCTCACGTTGTAGGTCTCGGCGGTGTCGCTTTGCTTGGCTTTGAGCAGCGGCGTGGGAACGGCAAAGGTCCCGTTCACGGTGGCGTCGTAGTTATCCATACGGCCGCTCAGGATGACGTTGAGCTTCTCCTTGTAGGTCGCGTCCGCAGAGATAAACGCGCCGGTATCAGTAAACTGACCACGCTGCTGCCATTCGTAGGTGCCGGCGCCAAAAGTGCCGGGACGCGGGAAACGATCGTTGCCGGTGGCGCCGAGGAAAATATCGCGACGGTCCAAGGCCTGGTGATCGTTGCTGCGATATTCCTGCTCGTCGCCCTCGGTGTAGCGGAACGAGAGCCCCGCGATGTAGTTGATCTTGAGCGACTCTGAAGGCGTGGTTTTCCAGTCCAGCGTGGTTTTGTTCTCAAAAACATACTCGGTGTAGTCGGCGGCAAAGCCGTAGCTCGAGTATTTGGAGTGATTCTGCGAATCGTAGAACGACTGGTTCTTAACCGACTTGTCCGGGGTGAGCTCCTTGACGATGTCGAAGAATCCGGTGACGGCGTCCGTCGTCGAGAAGTCGATCATCTCGGCCTGGACGGTGTGGTGGTCCAGTTTGACCGTTTTCACGGTGGCGGGGTCGAGATTGTAGATCGTGGGATTCACGATCGTTTGATACGGGAACCCGGGAGGCGCGAAGGCGAATTGCATCAATCCGCCTCCGGCGGCGGTCAGCTCGGCGGCCTCGAGGACGCCGTTGCCGTTCGTATCCAAGTTTACAGGACGACCGGACATATACTTTCCATTGGAATCAATCATCTGCTGGGTGACGCGATTCCAGCCCAGACTCTGGTTGAGGTCGGCGTGCTGATACATGCCGCCGTATTCCAGGCTCAAGGAGTCGCTCAGCTCCGTGTTGATGGAGAGCTGGTAGAGCTGCCCCTCGTTGTAGACGTTGTCGTAATAGCTGTCCGAGTCCTCGCCCTGGATGAAAATGTAGGCGCCGGATTTCTTGCCCAGCAGAGTGAAAGGGATGCCGTATTCGATGCTGCCGATCTTTTTGTCGTAGGTGCCGACGGTTGCGGTGACCTGCCCGGTGGGCTTGTCGATGAACGCGGCGGTTTTGCTCTTCGCGGTCTTGGGAATGAAGTTGAGAATGCCGCCGACTTTACCGCCACCGTATACGGGAGGAGGTGGCCCCTTGATGATTTCAACGTAGTCGGTGCCACCGATTACAGTGGGAAAGTTGCCGCGATTCTCCACGCGACGGAAGCCGCGGAAAAAGTTGTCGGCACTGGCTCCGCGAACCGTAAGCGCGCCCGGCACGCCGAAATAGTTACCGGTGTAGGTGCCGGCGGTGACGGAGACGAAGTCGTTGACGTTGCGAATGCCGTAGAGGTCGGTGAGGGAACTCTCAATGAGCGTCACCGAGCGCGGCGTGTCCTGCAGACTGTGATCGGTGCCAAACACGCTGCTGGTCGGACGTGTGGGCAACACGTCGTAAACGTCGGCCGCTTCGGCGGCGACGGTGTAGGCGTCGAGCGTCACGATCTCCTCGGCGGCGGCCAAACGGGCGACTGCGAGATGAAGGAGCGCGGCGGCGGAGACAAACGCGGCGGAACGCCAGGCAGGGCGGACCAAAGCGGCGGACTGACTGGTTCTAGGGAGCTTGGATTGCATGCGAGTGAAGGTTGGATGAATTGCAGGACGCGTAGTAAAAGCACGCTGCGTGCCAAAAGTGTATACGCATCAGTATACACGCTTAGCTACCTTTCCACCTGTGACTTGCATTTTATGCCTAAGGGCATACAACTACTCTATGTCGCGTTCGCGTCGCATCACCGCTCAAGCCCATGAATATCCCCAAGAAGAAGGGGTATCCAACAACCAGCTGGGGCACAAAATCCTTCAGGAAATCCGCAAACGCATCCTCAGTTGGCGCTATCCTCCGGGTCACCACCTCGGCGAACCAGAGTTGAGCGAAGAGTTCTCCGCCAGCCGGGTTCCGGTGCGTGAAGCGCTGCGCTCCCTGGTGGAGCAAGGCTTGGTCGAGAAGGTTCCCAACCAAGGCTGCTTCGTCCGCCAGCCCGACGCCCAAGGCACCCATCACCTCTACGATCTGCGCCTGGCGCTGGAGTTGTTCGTGGTCGAGCGTCTGGCCCGCTCGGGCATGACGGAAGAGTGGCTCGCCCAGGTGCGGGCCACTTGGGAACCCCTGATGAACGTGCGCGCCGACGAGCCCGTGGACGGCGACCTTCTCGTGAGACTTGACGAGGAGTTCCACCTCGCCCTCGCCCGCGCGCTGGGCAACCCCTACGTCGTCACCTCGCTCCGCGACATCAACGACCGCCTGCGCTTTGTGCGTCTGGTCGTGGCGACCACACCCCACCGCATTCAAACCACGGCGGGGGAACACCTGGCGATCCTGCAAGCCATCGAGAAAAAAGAACCCGAGACGGCCCGCCGCGCCCTGCGTCAAAACCTGCACCACGCGCGAAACCAGATCGAAATCGCAATCTCCCGGGGCCTGAGTCGCTCGCACGGACAACGAACGGGAACGACCGCCGAAGCCGCTAACGATGCAGCCCGAAAACCAGACGAGCCGGCCGAAAACAGTGCGGAATAATCATCCGCTACTATTTCCTGAATAGATCGCCCAAGGCTCCCATTGATTTCAGGGGCGTGTTTTTCCTCCCGGAAACCGGCAGGACGGAAATCGGGACCGGCGCGGGTTTTGCAGGCGGCTCGGCTTTGTTATTTGAAACGGGAGCGACTCCAGTTCCCGCGAACTCACGTTCGAGCCGTTGAGGGCTCACCGCCTCGGCGGTGCCGAGTTCCTGGGCGAAGAGGCTGACGCGATATTCCTCCACCAGCCAGTAACGGACGTCGCTGCGCGGCAGCACTCGTTGTCGGGCCAGCCAAGGCGAAAGCGTGCGGCTGCGCTCGGCTTCCTTGGCGGGGCTTTGACGCCAGCGGTCGGCGCGGAGTTTGAGGCCTTTCAAGTAGCGCGGCAGGTGCGCCACCCGGGCGTGGTCGATCTCGCGCAGAAGAGTCTTGGGCAGGAGTTGGGCGAGATCGCCGGCCAGCGTGGGGTAAGGCGTCGGGTGGACTTCGAGCGACGAGCGCAGGCTGAACACTTCGCGCAAGGTGGCGCAGAATTTCGCCCCGCCGGTGCGCAAGTCGTGGCGGGCCTGGGCGACGGCGGCGGTGAAGGCTTTTTGGGTGGGCTCGGCCACGCGCTCGGGGTCGCAGAGCCAGCGTTGAAAAAGGCCGGCGGCGTCCTCGATGAGCTGATTGAGCGGCGCGTAGGTGGCGAGGAGCGCGCCGAGGTCGCGGAGACCGCGCAGCTCTTTATGCAGGAAGGCGAGTTCGTGGCGCAACTCCAGCTCGAGCAGGCGGCCGAGGCCGAGGCGGGTTTGGGCGGCGGCTTCCTCGGCGCTGCGGGCAAGGCGGAGGGCGACGCCGCCGGTGCCGACCTTTAAGGCGGGGTGAGCATGGATCGTCAGACCATTTTGAATACAGACTTCGACCGGGCCGGGCAGGCGCTCGCCGAAGGTCCAGGCCATCTGGTCGGGCTTTTCCCACTTCTCGCGGGCGCGGGCCCAGGCGGCGGGGGCGTCTTGGGCGACTTTGGCGCTGGCGGTGCGAAGGTGCTCGGCGAGCAGGCGGGCGAGTTCGTCGAGGTCGCGCGCGGCAAAGAGTTCGCGGCCTTTTTCGTCGATCACGCGGAGGC